>JANLTC010000280.1:0-1586 GCA_031362725.1 Deltaproteobacteria bacterium
TCGATCTGCAGCGCGCGCTGGTCCTTGTCGACGCCGTGCCGGTTGAACACCCGCACTTCGACGACCGTGCCCTGCACGCCCGGCGGCAGCTTCAGCGACGTGTCACGCACATCGGACGCCTTTTCACCGAAGATGGCGCGCAGAAGTTTTTCTTCCGGCGTCATCGGGCTCTCACCCTTCGGCGTCACCTTGCCGACGAGAATGTCACCGGCCAGCACTTCGGCGCCGATCGCCACGATGCCCGCTTCGTCGAGGTTGCGGAGCGCTTCCTCGCCGACGTTGGGGATGTCGCGGGTGATTTCTTCCGGCCCGAGCTTCGTATCGCGGGCGGCCACTTCGAATTCTTCGATGTGGATCGACGTGAACACGTCGTCCTTCACGATGCGCTCGGAGATGAGGATCGAGTCCTCGAAGTTGTAACCGTTCCACGGCATGAACGCGACGAGCACGTTGCGGCCGAGAGCCAGTTCGCCGAGGTCCGTGGACGGGCCGTCGGCGATGATGTCGCCTTCATGCACGATGTCGCCGACCTTCACGATCGGGCGCTGCGTGATGCAGGTGTTCTGGTTGGACCGCTGGAACTTCAGCAGCCGGAAGATATCGACGCCGGGCTTGGTGGTGTCGCTTTCATCCGTGGCGCGCACGACGATCCGCTGGCTGTCTACCTGCTCGACGACGCCGGTGCGCTTGGCCGAGATCGCCGCGCCGGAGTCCCGGGCCACGATGCCTTCCATGCCGGTGCCGACGAGCGGCGCGTCGGCCTTCAGAAGCGGCACGGCTTGCCGCTGCATGTTGGAGCCCATCAGCGCGCGGTTGGCGTCATCGTTCTCGAGGAACGGAATGAGCGCCGCGGCGACCGACACGACCTGCTTCGGCGAGACGTCGATCAGGTTGATCTTCTCGCGTTCATGCAGCGTGGCGTCGCCGTTGATCCGGGCCTGCACGAACAGGTCCGCCAGCGCACCCTTGCTGTCGAGCGCGGAGTTCGCCTGCGCGATCGCGTAGCGCGGCTCCTCCATGGCGGAGAGATAGATGATCTCCGACGTGGGCTTGCCGTTCTCCACCCGGCGGTACGGGCTTTCGATGAAGCCGTACTTGTTCACCCGCGCGTGCGTAGCGAGCGAGTTGATCAGGCCGATGTTCGGACCTTCCGGCGTTTCGATCGGGCAGATGCGGCCGTAGTGCGTGGGGTGCACGTCGCGGACTTCGAAGCCCGCGCGTTCGCGCGTCAGACCGCCCGGGCCCAGCGCCGAGAGACGCCGCTTGTGCGTGATTTCGGAGAGGGGATTGGTCTGGTCCATGAACTGCGAGAGTTGGCTGGAGCCGAAGAACTCCCGCACGGCGGCAGCCGCGGGTTTCGCGTTGATAAGGTCGTGCGGCATCACGGTCTCGATATCGACCGAGCTCATCCGCTCCTTGATCGCCCGTTCCATGCGAAGCAGGCCGACGCGATACTGGTTTTCCATGAGCTCGCCGACCGAACGCACCCGGCGGTTGCCGAGGTTGTCGATGTCGTCGATTTCACCGCGACCGTCGCGCAGTTCGTGCAGCGTCTTCATCACCGCGATGATGTCTTCCGCACGCAG
>JANLTC010000309.1:0-2533 GCA_031362725.1 Deltaproteobacteria bacterium
CGGTGCCGTCCTCGAAGATCGCGTACACGAACGAGAGTCCGAAGAACGACTGCCCGCGCACCGCGCGCACGCCCGGTGCGGCGAGCAGCTTCGAGGAAACCGGGTAGGTGATCTGGTCCTCGATCAGCTGCGCGGAGCGGCCGGGCCACTCGGTGTAGACGATCACCTGGACGTCGGAGAGATCGGGAATCGCATCGAGCGGAACGTTGCGCACCGCGTAGATGCCGAGCGCCGCGCTGGCCGCGACGAAGAGCAGTGTGATGCCCGGATTGCGCGCGCAGGCGCCGATCATCCATGCGATCGGACCGCGCGCCGAAACGGCGCCCGCCGTCGCCATCACCAGGACTCCAGCGCAGCGCGCAGTCGGCTCTCGCCGGCGACCAGGAAGGTGCCCGCGACGACGACCGGTTGGCCGGCTTCGAGGCCCGACGTGATCTCGACACGGCCGTCACTCGTCGTGCCGGTGGTGACGCGCTGCGGGCGCAAGCGTCCTTCGCCGAGATCGAGGAACACGAAGCTCTTGTCGCCCGCGTGCAGCACCGCGGTGTCGGGCACGCTGAGACGCTCGCCGAGGGGTCTGCGCAGCAGTACGGTCGCGAACATGTCGGGGCGCAGTGTGCGCTCCGGGTTGGCGAGCACGAGTCGCAAGCGCGCGGTGCGGCGATCGCCCTGCAGCGACGGATACACGTAGGCCACCTTTGCCTCGAAGCGCTGATCCGGCAGATACGGCAGCGTGACCTCCGCCGGCATGCCGACCGACACGCTCGCGAGTTCCGCTTCGTAGACTTCCGCCTCGATCCAGACGTGATCGAGCGGCGCGATGCGATAGACGCGCTGGCCCATCTCGATCGCGCTGCCGGCGACGATCTCCTTCTCGACGATGTAGCCAGAGATCGGCGCGGTCACTGGCAGGTATTCCTGCGGCGTTCCGCGCCGCGCGAGCGCGGCGATCTCACCCGGATCGATGCCCCAGAGCCGCAGCCGGCGCGCCGCTGCGTCGACCATCGTGCTCGCTCGCCGTGGCACGCTGGTGCCGCGCGCGCTCGCGTTCGAGGCGATCGCGGCGAGGTACTCGCGCTGTGCCGCGAAGACCGCGGGGCTGTAGAACTGGAAGAGCAGCTGTCCCTTCGCGACGGGCGCGCCGAGCGAATCCGCCGCGACCTCGCCCGCGAAGCCGCCGACGCGCATCGTGACGTCGTGCAGCGCCGTCTCGTCCCAGGTCACGCGGCCGACGGCACGCACGGTCGTGTCGAGCGGTTCCAGCTTGGCGGGTTCGCTGCGCACACCGACCTGGCGCAAGCGCGACGGATCGAAGTGAAACTCGCCGGGATGCGGCTCCGATTCGGTCGGCGCCGCGGTGGGCGCAGCCGCGCTGCCCACCGCTTCGAGACGCAGGCCGGGCGTGCCGATCGTCAGCGAGCCCTCGGCGCTCGCCATCACGCCGGACTTCGGCTTCGCGTGCACCGCCACCTGCCAGGTGCCGCCCATGTCGAGCTGGAAGTCGGCGCGGTACTTGCCACCGCCGATCGACGCGACGCTCGCGGGGCCGCCCATCCCGGGCATTGCACCCATCGAGGGCATCTTCACGGCCACCTCGACGTCCGCGTCCGCGATCGGCTCGCCCGCTGCATCGCGCAACTCGACGAGCAGTTCATTCTTGCCGACGCGCAGGTCGGGCGGCGACACCGACGCGGCGATTTCCACGTCGCCCGCGCGCACGCGCACCGGCGTCGAGTGATTGCTGCAGCCAAACGCGAGGCCGCCGGCTGCGATCAGCAGCGTGGTGAGACGAAGCGCTCGATCAGTCATGGCTGGCTCCATTCGCGTGGGGCGACGTGGCAGGCGGGGTGGCGCTCTCGGGCGGGGCGCCAGGGGGGACGCCGAGCGCTGCCAGCAGCTCGCCGGTGCGGCGACTCTCGTCGGCGACGGCGCTCCGCTCTTTCAATTCGGCGCTGCGCAGCGCGCGCTCGGCTTCGATCAGGTCGCGAAACTCGGTAGCGCCCGTCTCGTAGCCGGCGCGCGCGGCGGCGAGCGCGTCGCGGGCGGCGGGGATCATCCGATCGCGCGTGATCGCGAGCAAGTGGTGGCTCTCGCGCAATCGTTCGGCGGCGCTCTCGACCTCCGCGCGGATCTCGTCGGCCGCGGCCTGGCGTTCGAGACTCGCCTGCTCCGTTTCGGCGCGCGCCTGCTCGAGCGCCGCGCGGCGACGCCCGATCTGCAGCGGCACGTTGAACTCGAGGCCGACGAAGGGCCGCTGATCGGGCAGCTCCCAGAATGTGTCGTAGGCGCCGACGAGTTTGAAATCGGGGAAGAACTCGCGCCTCGCGAGCGACTCCGCAGCGCGCTTTGCATCGATGCGCGCGTCTGCGGCGTGCAGCTCGGGGCGGTCGCTGATCGCTCGCTCCGCGAGTGTTTCGTTCGGGTCGGACGGCGCCAGCAGGGCGGGGAGCTCTTCCGGAAGCGGCGGGATCGCCGCGCCGTCACCGAGGTGCAGCAGCGCGGCGAGCTGCGCCGCGCTGACCTTCTGGGCCGT
>JANLTC010000314.1:0-31870 GCA_031362725.1 Deltaproteobacteria bacterium
ACGCACCGAGCAACTGAATAACCTGACAAGAAATAACCTGACGCCCGGCACCAGTTCGGCCAGTTCGGCGCCGCGTCTGCCGCGGCGCCGTCAGCGGGGGCGAACACGGGGCGGTGTGCCGGGGAGGGTGCCGCGATTGACGCCAACGCGGACGGGGACGTCCGGGCGGCGCGTGTCGTAGAGCACGAAGTCCGAGAGGCCGTCGCCGTCGAGGTCGCCGAAGCGGATACGACCGCCGGTGTCGAGCGGCTGGCGATCTTGGCAGCGCGTGAAGTTCTCGCCGTCTCCAGCCAGACAGACCTCGATCGCCTTTCCGCCGTCGGAGCCGAGCAGATCGAGTCTGCCGTCGCCGTTCCAATCGCGCTCGAGGGTCGGCACGAAGCCGCGCGAGCGGAGCGTCTCGAAGTCGAACGGGATCGAGAACGAGCGCACGATCGAGGGCTTTTCTTCGAAGCGCCCACTGCTGAGACTGCTGCGAATCTCGGCGCGAGCGTCGACCTGGCGTCGCACCAGGATCTCGGCGATCTGCAGCAGACCAAACGGCATGTACACGCGCAGCCACTCGATGCGTCCGTCACCGTCGAGATCGACGAGTTCATCGGCGGCGATGCCGCCGCGCCGCTCGAACAACTGATCGGGATTCGCGAGATCGAAGTCACCGTCGCGGTTCAGGTAGATACCAGTTCGATTCATTGCGTTCGTGAGGCCGCCGCTCGCGTGTGACACCAGCAGATCGGCGCGGCCATCGCCGTTCAGGTCGCGCAGGTCGCAGCGCACGGAGCCCGAGTTGCGCACCTGGTCTTCGAGCGACATCAGGCGCAGTGCGATCTCGCGGTCGGGATCGCGCGCGAACGAGCCGTCGGCGCGCTGGCGGAAGATCCTGATCGCGTGACGATTGGTCGCGACGACGTCGCGCTTGCCGTCACCGTCGATGTCCGCGATGTGCAGCGTCGGAACGTCGAAGTAGAGTTCGAGTTCGTTCTCGCCGAGTGTCGGTCCCGGTCGCGGCGGCACCAGATAGTTGGCGCGGCCGCCGACGCGCAGCCGTCCCAGCGATTCGCCCTGGGCTCCGAGCAACCACGCTTCGCCGAGTCCGGGCACCAGCAGCCGTCCCGCGCCCAGCTCGGGTCGCGCGATCGGCAGACGATCGAGTCCGCGCTCGTCGGGACGCACCGCGACGGTGGGGGGCGAGGCGACGAGCAGAGAACGCCACTGCGGCGTGCGCCCGGCCAGCGACAACACCTGGATGCCGTCGCGCACGAGCAGCAGCAGCTCGGCGCCGGGCTTGTCGTCGAGCGGGGTGAGATCGTAGTTCGCGGCGCCCTCCGGCAGTGGCGCCGACCAGCTCGGCGTCGCCGGGAGCACACCATTCGTGTCGGGGTAGTGGACGTGGATCTCGCGCGTCTCATCGGGCCACACGCCGCGGAACACGATCGCGAGCAACTCGGCGCGTCCGTCGCCGTCGAGATCGACGATCTCGGCCGCGACGGTGCGACCCATTCTCGGGAGACTCTGCACTGTAAACGGAAGCGTCGTTTCATCGGCGACGGCCGCACTCGCGGCGACGCATGCCGCGACTGCGAATCGACCGACGCGCGACCTGTGCATCGGAACCAGAGTAGAGATCCGACGCTTGCTCGCAAAGCAGCTCTCCCCCCTCGTTCCGACCGGGAGCTGGGCTAGCGTCGGCGCGGCGGCTGCCTTGGGAGGCGACGAGATGATGAACATCGATCCGCGCGTGTTCCTGGCCGCAGCGATCGACCCTGCGACTGCACAGCTCAACGAGGCGATCGAGAAGATCCAGTCGCAGATGCCGCCGATCCACTTCCAGAAGCCGTCGGAGATTCGCGCGGCGCGCGAACGCGGCGAGGGCGTATGGGGACCGATCGTGACGGTTCCCGAAGCGCGCGTGCGCAGGATCCCCGGCCCCAACGGAGAGATCTCGATCCGCGTGATCGCACCCGAGTCGCCGCGCGGTGTCTACCTGCATTTCCATGGCGGCGGCTGGGCGATCGGAGCCGCGCATCACTGCGATGTCGCGAACCTGCGGATTGCGCAGGCCTGCGGGCTCGCGGTCGTCAGCGTCGACTATCGGCTGGCGCCCGAAGATCCGTATCCGGCAGGGCCCGACGATTGCGAGGCGGCCGCGCTCTGGGTCATTGCGCACGCCGCGCGCGAGTTCGGCACCGACCGCCTGCTGATCGGGGGCGAGTCGGCCGGCGCGCACCTCGCAGTCGTGACGTTGCTGCGCTTGCGCGATCGCCATGGTGTCACCACGTTCCGCGCCGCGAATCTGCTCTGCGGCGCTTACGATCTCTCGATGACGCCGAGCGCCAAGCGTTGGGGTGAGCGCAATCTGATTCTCTCGACACCGATCATCGAGTGGTTCACCGAGAATTTCGTACCCGAGCCGCTGCGGCGGCACCCGGACGTGTCGCCGCTCTACGCCGATCTCGCCGGCCTGCCGCCCGCGCTGCTCACGGTCGGCACGAGCGACCCGCTGCTCGACGACTCGCTCTATCTGCACGCGCGCCTGCTCGCGGCGGGAAATGTCGCGGAGCTTTCGGTCTGGCCAGGCGGCGCGCATGGCTTCAACGCGTTCCCGATCCCGATCGCCGAGCGATCGAACGCGCGGATCACGTCCTTCCTGCGCGACGCGTGATCCGCTTCGTTCTCTACGGACTGCTCGGCTGGTGCGCCGAGATCGTCTGGACCGCGGGGATCGGCTTCGTATCGCGCCGTGACTGGCGGCTACCGGGCATCACGTATCTGTGGATGTTCCCGATCTACGGATCGATCGCGTACCTCTACGAACCGCTCCACGGCGCGGTTCGCAGCTGGCCGCTCGGTGCGCGCGCGCTCCTCTGGTCGCTCGGCTTCACGGCGGTCGAGTGGGCGAGTGGTCTTGCGATCGCGCGCGCGACGGGTCGCTGTCCGTGGGACTACCAGTCCGCCGGCGCGCGCTTTGCGATCAACGCCTACGTGCGCTGGGACTACTTTCCGCTGTGGGCCGCGGTGGGACTCGCGCTCGAACCGGTGCACGATTTCCTGGTGCGGCTCACGCCAGCGATCGAAGCGGCGCTGCACGCGAGGGGAGCCTGAATCCCGCACATCGATGCGGGCGCTCGGGTATCGCGATGATCAAACCAATCGTCCCGATGCTGCTCGTAACCTTTCTCGGTGTGGCGCTGGAGGGTGGGGGCTCTCGATCTCCAGCAGGGCGATCTGCTCGTCACTGATCGCGCGGGCGACGAGATCCTGCACGTCGATCCGGCAACCGGCCTGGTGCAGGACTTCTCGGCGCGCGACGGCGGCCGGGCTCGTCCGCTACGAGGCCGCGACGACCGAAATCGAAGTGCTGTATGCGCCGGCGGACCGCTTCGTGCTCGACGCCGCGTGGGTCGACTCGCTGGTGTTTACGCAGATCCGCTTTTGTGGCGACGGCGACAGCGGCGTTTCGGGTTCGCCGAGACCGTCATGCCAATCGCGACCGGCGGATTCGTGCAGTGTCTCTAGGCGCTCACCGGCTCGCGCAGCACCGGGCGACTCGAGCTCTTCGTCACCGACAATGGTTCCGATGGCCTCACGCCGACGCTCGCGAAGATCGCAGAACCCGGTCCCGGCAACTTCGCACAATCGTTCATCGCGACGTTTCCCGCAGGCACCGAGCCGGCGGCGGTGGCCGTGTCACCGATCTCTTTCACACCCGAACCGGGCGCCATGGCGCTTGCCGTCGCGGCGCTCGCGCTGCACGCGGGCCTAGCGGCCAGCCGGGGCTGGCGCGCGACTCCGTCGCGCCGGGACACGCGGGAACGCGCGCGCGATCGCGAGCAGCAGCATGCACGCGACGGCGTAGACCGCGAGTCCGACGAGCGTGTGGACGGGATCGTCGGTCACTGCTTGCGCGCCCCAGCGCTCGGCGCCGAGCGACGTGCCCACCACGCGAATCATGTTCGCCAGCATCGCGATCGGCGCGACGAGTGCGATCAGCACGATCTTCGAACGCAGCGAGATCGGGGCGAGGTACGCGATCAGCACGGCGATCGGCGTCAGCGTGACGAGCGAGGTGAGTCCACTGCACGCTTCGGCGACGAACAGCGATTCGCCGCCCGGCAGCGTCAGCACGTTGCCGGCGCGCGGCACCGCGACGCCGAGCGCACCGAGCGTCCAGACCGCCGCCCCGGTGACGAACAGCAACAGCTGTACGATCACCGGTGAGAGCCACTCGGCTGGAACCGGCACCATGAAGATCAGGTACCCGATCGGGAACGCGAGCAGGCGCAACCACGCGGGTCCCCGCAAGTACCAGACCGCGCCGGCGATCGCGCCGACGAGCGCGAGCCCCTGAACCGACGTCGAGCCGATCAGGGCTCCGATCAGTTCGGCCCCGAGTGCGACCGCGAGGAGCGCCGCGCCGCGCCCGTCGCGCTCGCGGGGAACTGCGGCTCGGCTGCGTGCCAGGCCGGTCGCGACCAGGCCGGAGACCAACGGGACCAGGAAGCCGTGCGAGTAGTACTCGACGCTCGACCAGACGCCCGCCAGATCGCGAAGCGTGGGTGCGAAGACCAGGGCCAGCAGCAGCGCGAAGCCAATCTCGACGGTTTGCATTTCGGGAACCGCGCGGTGCTGAGGGTGTTCGGGATCCGGCGCACGCTACCGCCGCACCCTTCGCGCTGCTCGCGCCGGCCCGCGTCGGCGAGGCGACTTGCGCGCTCGCGTTGGCACCGATTCGCTGGTACGGGGCACTCCCTTGAGAGACGCTGGGCTAAGTTGAGTTCACTTCCACCCCCGAAATGCCGAGCTAACCGCCATGTTCGAAGCGTTTTTCGGCCTCCGGGAGCCGCCTTTCTCGTTGTCTCCGGACCCGCGCTTTCTGTGGCTCTCCGAGACCCACGAAGAAGGGCTCGCTTCGCTTTTCTATGGCATCACGCGACGCAAGGGTTTCATCCTGCTCACCGGTGAGGTCGGCGCGGGCAAGACCACACTGCTGCGTGCGGCCCTCGAGCGGATTCCCGAAGGCACCGAGACGGCGCTGATCCTCAATACGGCCGATCTGCTCCCGATCGATCTGCTGCGGCTGATCGCCGCCGAGTTCGGTCTCACCCCGGGTCCCACCAAGGCGGATCTGCTGATCGCATTGAATCGCTTCTTGCTCGAACGCCTTGCGGCCGGGCTCGACACCGTGCTGGTGATCGACGAGGCGCAGAATCTGAGCTTGTCGGCGCTCGAAGAAGTCCGTCTGCTTTCGAATCTCGAAACCGACACGTCGAAGCTGCTGCAGATCGTGCTCACCGGGCAGCCCGAACTGCGCGATAAGCTCGCGGTTCCCGAGCTGCGGCAATTGCGTCAGCGCATCGCAATCGAGCATCACGTCGATTCGTTGCGGCCCGAGGAGGTCGGGCACTACCTGCGACACCGTGTCGAAGTCGCCGGTGGCAAGTACGAGCAGATCTTCGAGGCGGGATTGGAGCCGCTCTTCTACGCTGCGACGGGCGGCTGCCCGCGCCTCATCAGTCTGCTGGCCGACAGGAGCTTGTTGGCCGCCTACTCGAAACAGAAACGCCCGGTACCGCGCGAAATCGTCGAGGCAAAGGGCATCCAGATCAAGAACGCGACACGATCCGTGGCGCAGCCGACGGAGAGCTGAATGGGCGAGATCACCGACGCACTGAGGCGAGCGCGCATCGATGAGAAGTCGCGGCCGCCGTCCGCGATCGATCCTGCGTCGCCGCGCGGAGCCGCGAAGCCGATGGCTCCGGTTGCGGACGCACAGAGCGCACCGATCCCCGCACTCGATCGGCACGAATCGCCCTCGAGCGAGAAGGAGGGATTCTGGTCGCCGCGGGCGCTGTTCATCGAGGATCAGGGCGCAATGGCGGAAACGACGCGCCACCTCGCATTGCGCTTGCGGGCGGAGCTGGATCAGCGGCGAGCCCGTAGTGTCGCGGTCGTGAGTGCGCTGCACGGCGAAGGCAAGACGACGATCGCGGGCAACCTCGCGCTCGCACTCTGCTCGCTCTCGCCGAACCGTTCGATCGCGCTGCTCGATCTCGACCTGCGCAAGCCGTCGTTGGAGCGCTCGCTCGGGGTGCGCGCGCGCGTCGGCATCGACGACGTGCTCCTCGGCGAGGCAACGCTCGACGAGGCGTGCGTCGCGTTCGACAAGCCGCTGCTCGACGTCTACCCGGTTCGCCAGCCGCGCGGTGCGGCGCACGAACTGCTGGTGCGGCCGACGCTCGAGGCCGCGCTGCGGGAACTCGAGCGGCGCTACGAGATCGTCGTGGTCGATACCGCGCCGGTGCTGCTGGTGCCCGACACGCCGATCCTGCTGCGCCACATGGCCGCCTGCATCGCCGTAGCGCGCGCCGGCCACACGCGCTCGAAAGCCTTCTCGCGCATGTGCGAATTGTTGCCGCCGGGCCGGCTGGTCGGCGCAGTCCTCGACGAGGGTCGTCTCCCGACCGACGCCTCGAGCTATCGCTACTACGAGCAGTAGCGGGCGACGTGGCGGAGCCGTCGAGCGTCAAACCCCGCGGTCAAAGCGTGCTCTGGGGTGCGCTCGCGGTGGCGCTCTCGCCGTTGCTCGTCGATCTCGCGACCCATCTGGCGGAGACCGGGTGGGCGCGCGGCGCGGTGATCTTCCCGTTTCTACTGGTCTACTGCGCGTGGCGCGACACCGCGCCGTCGCGTCCCTCGCGCGACGGACTCGTGCTGCTCGTGCTCGGCCTCGTGGTCGCGTTCGTCAGCGTCGGTGGCGGGATGCCGCGCATCGGTCGCCCTGGCATTGCGCTCTCGGTGATCGGACTCGCGCGGCTCACTGGGCGGCCATCGCTCCGCTGCGCGCTGCTCGCTTTGTGGGTGATCCCGCTGCCGACGCAGATCATCGAGGCGCTCGCGCCCGGACTCGACGCCGCGGTCGCGCAACTCTCGGCGTACATTGCGACCGCGCTGGGTGTCGCCGCGCACGTCGATGCGAGCCGCGTCGTCGCGCTGTGGCTCGTCGTGCCGTCGGGTCGACTCGAACTCCTCGCGGGTGACGGCGGCCTCCCGCTCGCTTGGACTTTCGCCGGTCTCGGCTGGTTCGTCGCGGTGCGATGCGAAGCACCGCTCGCGGCGGCAATGCGCACCGCGCTGCGTTGGACGGTGGCAGCGCTCCCGCTGCAGGCGGCTGCGCTCGCGATCGCATGCACCCTGGCGTTGCTGGGAAGGCCTGCGCTCGGTCGATCGCTGCTCGACCACTTTCCTCTCGTCGCGACGCTGCTCGGTCTGGTCCTCGCGAGCCGACTGCAGGCGGAATCGTCGCGCCGCGCGGCAATCGCGGGCGGCCTCCACTCGACGGCGAGCGCGGGCGCATGAAGCGCGCTCTCGGTTCGACATCGCTGCTGGTCGCGTTGCTGATCGGCGTAGGCGCGGTGTCGTGGTGGTTCCAGCTGCGACCGCCGCTCGACGTCGATGCGGCGCCACTGATGGCGTTGCCGAAGAGGCTGGGATCCTGGGATGCCATCGACGTCCCACTCGAAGAGAGCGTCGAGTCGATCTTGCGCGCGGACGCGAACCTGCAGCGCGCCTACGTCCAACCGCTCGGGCCGATGGTGTTCCTCTACGTCGGCTACTACGGGACCGAGCGGGGTGGCCGGCCTGAGCACACTCCGGAAGTCTGCTTCCACAGCCAAGGCTGGGACATCGAGGAACAACGTACGCTCACGGTGGATGCGGGGAGCGGCGCGTCCGGATCTCCTGGTCGCGACGCTGGGGCGCGCAGCTTCCGGATCAATGAGTTCGTGGTCGAGCAGCAGGGCCAGCGCCATCTCGTCGAGTTTTGGTACCGATCGCACCGCAGCACCGGAATGCTGGGTCCGTTCGATCAAGCGCTGGACCGCCTGCTGGGGCGTCTTTTCGATGGAAGATCGGACGGATCGCTGGTGCGGATCAGCACCCCGATCGCGAACGGCGACCTCGTCGAAGCACGCAGCTTCCTGCTCCAATTCGCTGCCATCGTTGACGAGGAGCTGGGTCGCCACTGGCCGTTGGAGATGGCAGCTGCGCGCTGAACCCGCCGCCCGGGCTGCCAAAAATCGTCAGTGGTGAAACCTCGGAGGAGTGCCGGGCACTCACCGATCAGAGTCGACGACGGCCCCCTGGTATGTCCCCACTTCTGCTTACGTCGCCAACCGCTAAGGTGACGTAGGATCGACGCTGGAAGCGTGTGAAGGGGGGCGACGTCACACGCGAAGTGAGTTGCTGTGCTGAGAAATCGTGCGCTGTTTTTTGATCAGCTGCTGAAATTCGTCGACATTGCCTCGGGCGGGTTGCTCTTCATCGGGCTGCTCGCAATCCCCGAGCTGCGACACGGTGCGATCGGTGCGGACTCGGTTCCGAGTCTCGTCGCGCTCAGCCTCGTCGCGTCGCTCGTCTGGCCGATCGCGTTCGATCAACTCGACCTCTACGCGTCGCAACGCCGGACCTCGCTGTTTCGCTACATGCTGCGCTTCGCCGGCGCGAGTGCGGTTGCGACGACGATTGTCGCTGGTACCGCGGTACTGGCCGGGGCGCCGGTCGTGCCGCTCTTCGCGGTCGCACTCGGGGCTGCCCAGCTCACGGTGCTCGGCACCTTCAGGACCATCGCGTACCTGGGACTGCGTCTGCTGCGACGCACCGGGCGCAACTACCGCAACGTGCTGGTGGTCGGCAGCGGCCCGCTCGCACTCGAGGCGCGTGGCCAGCTCGAAGATCATCCCGAATGGGGATTGCGCATCGTCGGTTTCCTCGACGAGTCGGATTCCTCGCACGTCGCCGGAATCGCGTCGCACGAGGTCCACAAGCTCATCGACCTGCCTGACCTGCTTCGCCAGAAGGTGATCGACGAAGTGATCGTCGCCTGCCCGCGCTCGTTGCTGGGATCGCTCGCTCCGGTGGTCTCGGTATGCGCTGCGGCCGGTGTGCCGATCACGTTGCTCTCCGACATCTTCGGCGACTACTTGCCGCCGCCGCGCGTGACCAAGTTTGGATCGCTCGTCGCGCTGAATTTCGCGACCGTGCATCACAGCCGCGCGCAGCTCATGGTGAAACGCGCGATCGACGTCGCCGTCTCGGGTTCGCTGCTGCTGATTGCGGCGCCGGTGATCGCGCTGGCGGCGATCGCGATCAAGCGAACCTCGCGGGGTCCGATCCTGTTCCGGCAGGTGCGGTGCGGACTGAACGGCCACCGCTTCGAGATGCTCAAGCTGCGAACCATGGTGGTGGACGCCGAGGCGCGGCGCGCCGACCTGCTCTTTCTAAACGAGATGGACGGGCCAGTCTTCAAGGTTCGCAATGACCCGCGCATCACGCCGATCGGACGCGCATTGCGGCGGTGGAGCATCGACGAACTGCCTCAGCTCTGGAACGTGCTGCGCGGCGACATGAGCCTCGTCGGTCCGCGTCCGCCGATCCCGGACGAGGTCCACGAGTACGAGACTTCGGATCGCCGTCGCCTCTCGATGCGCCCGGGCCTCACGTGTCTCTGGCAGGTCGGCGGTCGCAACACGATCGGTTTCGCGCAATGGGTCAAGCTCGACCTGCAATACATCGATACGTGGTCGCTGTCCGAGGATTTCAAGATCCTCCTGAAGACCCTGCCCGCCGTGATCCGCGGCACGGGGAGCTGATCGGAGGCGGGAAGCGTTCATGGTGAGCGTCCTCCCGGTGCGTTATAAGCCTAGACGCCCCCCGGGAGGAAGCACGGTGAAGTACTTCGCAATCGGGGCTGTCTGCCTCGGTATTTCGACTTCGTTCGCGATGGTCACGGGCTGCGCGACGAACAAGACCGCACCCTCGGTGCCGGTCGCCTCATCTGAGCCGTATCGGGTTGGCCCGTCGGACCGGCTGACCATCCACGTTTTGCCGGATCCGCCCATCGAACTCACGGATCTTCAAGTGCGCCCCGACGGCCGCATCTCGGTCGAGTTGATCGGTGATGTCGAGACATCGGGCCGCACCGCGGAAGAGATCGCCGCCGAGATCCAGCAGCGCATGGAGCAGTTCCGGCAGAGCCCGAGCGTATCGGTGATGGTCGCCAGCCCGGCGAGCACCACCGTGAGTGTGCTCGGCGAGGTGAGGACGTCCTCCAGCTTCCCGCTGGAGCGTGACATCCGCGTCGCCGAAATGATCGCGATGGCCGGTGGGCCCACCGAACTCGCCGCGACCTCGCGGGTGCGGATCGTGCGTCGGCAGGCCGATCAGACGATGCTCTATCTCACCGATCTGGACGCCATCCGCGGTGGCGATGGCAGCACCGACATGTTGCTCCAGAAGGGCGATCTGGTCGTCGTTCCGGCCGCGGTTCCCGTCGTGGCCGGCTACAAGCTGCGCCGTGCGCTGTATCCCGTCGAGGCGTTGTTTCGCGTGATCGGATCCGCGCTGTTGGCGACACTCGGACAGTTCTGACGAGCCAGGAGTCGCCCGCATGCCGGAGTTAGAGGAAGCCCAGTCGCAGGGCCTACCGGATTGGTCCAACGATCCGCGTGGAATCTTGCGTCGTCGCTGGCTGCCGATGCTCGGTGCGCTGGTGCTCGGGTTGGCGGCGACCAGCGTCGTCACCTTGTTGCGCAAGCCGACCTATCTGGCAGAGGCCACCGTGCTGCTCGCCACGCAACAGGTCGACGAAGGTCTCGTCAAACCCACCACGCCAGGCAACCCGATCGAGGGCCTCGATGCGCTCAGCGCGCAGGCGCTCTCGAGGCCGCACCTGAAAGCCGTGATCGAGGAACTGGGGCTGTATCCGGATCTCCGCGATGTTCTCTCGCTCGATGAGATTGCGGGCATCATGCGCGCCTCGATCCATGCCGAGCCCCGCCAGAGCACCTCGCGGGGCGCACAGTTCCAGCCGCACGGGGAACGCTCGCGCCTGCTCACGGTGGGGTTCGAGTCCTCGGACGCGGACGTCGCGGCGGCAGTCGCCAACCAACTCGCTCACCTCTTCCAGGCCGAGGGGCTCCGGATGCGCGGCGAGCAGTCCCGTCTCGCGACCGAATTCATGCGGAATGCCCTCGCCGAGGCGGAGAAATCGCTGGACGCGCAGCAGCAGAAGATCGCCGCGTACGAGTCCCAGCACCGCGGCGAACTCCCCTCCGATCTCGATGTCAACCAGCGCCGCATCGAGCGACTCCAGGCCCAGCGCGACATGCTGCTGGTGTCGGCCGCCGAGGCTGAGACGCGCGCGGCGACCGCAGTCGAGCCGCCGAACGCGGACTCACCCGCATCCCGTTTGGCCGAGCTGAAATCGCTGCTCGCGCGGGAGCGCGGGGTCAATACCGACACCCACCCCAACGTGATTTCACTGCAGCGTCAGATCGCATTGGCCCAGGCCGACCTGGGGAGCGGCGGATCGGGGGGGCAGATCTCTGTGGCGGCGGCCGCGCGTCGTGAAGTCGCCCAGTATCGCGCCCAGATCGCCGACGCAGATCGAGAACTCGCCGAACTCGACAGGCGCGTTGCGCGCGCGCCGTCACACGAAGCCGAGATCGGCGGTCTGTTGCAGTACGCGAAGGTGCTCGAGGACACCCGCAATGAACTCGCGGGCAAGTTGCAGGCGACCGAGTTGGCGCAGAACCTCGAGCAGGCGCAACAGGGCGCCCAGGTCGAGGTGCTGGAAGAGGCACAGGCGGGCGACTCCCCCGAGAAGGGCCGCTTCAAGATCGCGCTCGCTGGCGTGGTCGCCTCGTTCGGGCTTGCGGTCGCGACAGGGCTCGTACTCGAGCTACGCGATCCGGTGATCGTCACGGCACAGGGCGTCGAGACGCTGAGCGGTGTTCCCGTGCTCGGCGTGATTCCGAAGCTCACCTAGCCGAGTGACCTCGCCACTCGGCTTTGCCCCGCCAAGCGGGAGCCCAGTCCCCTACTCGAAGGCGGATCCTTCGATCAGGCGATCCGGCTCGGCCACCACGAAACAGCGCTCGTCCACCTGGATGAGCTTCAGGCCTTCGAGCCGCATCAATGCGCGCGTCGCGGTCTCGCGGGTGACGCCGACCATGTTGGCCAGCTCGCGGTGCGTGAGACGCAGATCGATTCGCGTGCCCTCGTCGGTGCTCCGGCCATGGCTCTGGCAGAGGCGATAGAGCGCCATCCGAATGCGCGCTTCGGCGTCTCGATGGCTCACCAACTCGATCTGCTGCCATGCCGCGCGGCAGCGCGCGCAGAGTTCGTCGAGCAAGCTGCGTGCGAAGCGGGGCTTTTGCAGCAGTTCGTCGAAGCGTGCGCGACTGAGCGACAGGATCACCGAACGCGTCGCCGCGGTGACCGTGGCGGGCGCCGTGTGGCCGTCGAGCAGCGCCATCTCGCCGAAATGCTCGGGCGCGTCGTGGTGGGCGAGAACCAGCTCGCGACCACTCGGCAGCCAGCGGGACACCTTCACGCGGCCCTCACGCACCACGTACATGCAGTGCCCCGTCTCCTCCTCCGTGAAGACGACTTCGCCCGCCGCATAGCTCCGCTCGTGGAGCGCCGGCGCGAGAGCGATCAGGTCGTCGTCGGAGAGGCCGGAGAAGAGCGAGACCCGGCGCAAGAACTCGATGTCGACGCCCATGCCCCTCCCGTCCCAACAGGCCCAGTGGGCATCGCCGGATCGAGAAGCAGACTTGAGGGGGACTCGCCACGGCGATGCGTTGCTCCATGGATACCGATCGCGACTGCGCTGGGGTTGCGCAATGCACTCCCGAACGGTGCCGAAACGCCGAGAAGTGGATGGGCTTTTGGCGGCCGAAAACCTGGCGCTAGGCTCGCGCACCCGACGACCGAGGACGCAAGCGAGCGAGATGAACGTCCTGATCGTCCTGATCAACTATCGGACTCCGGAGCTCACGCTACGCGCGCTGCGCGCGGTAGTGACTGAGATGGAGTCGATGCCGGGAAGCCGCGTCTGTCTGGTCGAGAACGGTTCCGGCGACGACTCGCCCGCGCAGCTGCGGGCCGCGCTCGGTCGCGAGCAATGGGGAGACCGCGTCGAGTTGGTGATCTCGCCGACGAACACGGGATTTTCAGGGGGTGTGAATCTCGCGATCCGTCCGGCACTGCGAGGGCCGGACGCGCCGCGTTACGTGTATCTGCTGAACTCGGATGCGCTGCCCGCGCCCGGCGCCGTCGCCACGCTGATGCGCTTTCTCGACGCGAATCCGGCAGCGGGCATCGCCGGTTCCTACATCCACGGCCCCGCAGGCGAGACGCATGACACCGCGTTCCGCTTCCCGACCGTCGCCAGCCAGTTCGAAGAGGCGATCGGGATCGGCGTCGTGTCGAAACTACTGGACCGCTACGTGGTGTCGAAGCCGGTACCCACCGTCGCAACGCGCGTCGATTGGCTCGCCGGCGCGAGCATGCTGATCCGCCGCGAAACGCTCGAGACGGTCGGAATCTACGACGAGAACTTCTTCTTCTATTTCGAGGAGACTGATCTGTGCCTACGCGCAGCGCGCGCGGGCATCAGCACCTGGTATCTCCCTGAAAGCCGCGTCGAGCACATCGGTGCCGCCAGCAGCGGCATGAAGGACATGAACAAGCCGCGCGCGGCGTACTGGTGGGATGGCCGTCGCTACTACTTCTACAAGAACCATGGCCTGCTCTATCTCTGGGCGGCGAACCTGGCCTGGGTGTTGGGCTTCCTGATCGGAGAGCCGAAGCGGCGCTTGATGGGGCGCCGGGGGCCATTTCCGCCGCGCTTCTTCCGAGACTTCCTCCGCTACAACTTCACCGGTCGTCCGCTCGGTCGCGGCGTTCCGGCGCATGTCTGAACGCGCGCCGCAACCCAACATCGATCGCGTCGGCCGGTTCGGTGTCGTCGTGATCGGCCGCAACGAAGGGGAGCGGCTCGTCCGCTGTCTCGAGTCGATCCCGCAGACCACCGCTGAGGTGGTCTACGTCGACAGTGCTTCCAGCGACGGCAGCGCAGACCATGCGCGCGCGCTCGGGGCGCAGGTCGTCGAGCTCGACGCAACGGTTCCGTTTACCGCGGCGCGGGGTCGCAACGCCGGTTTCGAGGTGCTCTCGGCGTCGCCGCTCGATCTCGCCTGGGTGCAGTTCGTGGACGGCGATTGTGCGTTCGCGCCCGGCTGGCTCGAAGCGGCGGCCGCTTACCTTGCCGCGCATCCCGATGTCGGTGTCGTGTTCGGTCGCCGCCGCGAGCGCCATCCCGAGGCGAGCGTGTGGAATCGACTCATCGACATCGAGTGGGAGGGCCCGGCGGGTGAAGCGGACGCCTGTGGAGGCGACGCGATGATGCGGGTCGACGTGGTGCTTCGCGCAGGTGGCTACGACCCGACCCTGATCGCCGGCGAGGATCCCGAGTTCTGCTTGCGCATCCGCCGTACCGGGGCGCGGATCATGCGGCTCGACTGCGAGATGACGCTGCACGACGCCGCGCTGCTGCGTTTCGGGCAGTGGTGGACGCGACAGATGCGTACGGGTCACGCCTATGCAGAGACGGTCTGGCGTCATCGCAGCGCGCCCGATCGACAGCGCTTGCGCCGTCTGCTTTCGGTTCTGTTCTACGGTGGAGCGCTGCCGGCCGCGAGTCTGCTGCTGTCGCTGCCCACGAAGGGAGTGAGCCTCCTGCTGCTACTCGCGTGGGTGTTCCCCTGGCGCGGCGTCTATCGCGATACCCGGCCACGACACGCGCCGGGTGATGCCGCGCGTTACGCGACGGCCTGCTCGATCGGCAAACTCGCGGAGACACTGGGCGCGTTGACCTTCGCGTGGAACCACGGCGTCCGGCGCCGGGCGACGACGCTGATCGAGTACAAGGGCCCCGGCCCCGAAGACTCCGGGTCGCGCGGCACGCGCCGCTCGTGATGCGGCGCGGCAGCACGATCTAAAGCGACACGCGATAGCGACGGCACCACCACAGCAGCACGAACAGCGCCCACGGCCGCGACCAGTAGACCCCCGGCGCGCCGTCCTGATAGGCGCGCCACAGCCTTGCTACCGCGCTCGCGTCGAGCCCGGCGGCGGCACAGGCAGCCCGATCCGCGAACGTCGCGTCGACTTCTTCGCGCAGCTCCTCGCGGATCCAGCCACCGATCGGCAGTTCGAATCCCTGCTTCTTGCGCTCGAAGAGCGCCGGGTCGAGCGATCCGAGCGCGAGGTCGCGCAACAGCTGCTTGCGGCCGAGCGGTTCGAAGCGACGCACCGGATCGACACCCGCGAGCGCTTCGACCACGCGGTGGTCGAGTAGCGGAACACGCACCTCGAGCGATACGGCCATGCTCGCGGCGTCGGTGTCCGGCAGCAGTCGCTCGCCGGTGAACGATGCCAGCTCGAGCATCGACACGGCGTGCAGCGGTGGGCTCCCGAAGATCGCCTCCTCGAGCTCGCGTGCGCGCGCGATGGGAAGACCTGCGTGCGTACTCGTCCAGTCGAGTGTCGGCGCGAGCGTACGCAGGAAGCTGGGTACGAAGAGCCCGTACGAGAGCTGGTAGAGGTCGAGCAACTGACCGCGCGTCGCGAGCATATCCGCCAGCTTCGCCCAGCGCGCCTGCGGCGGCGCGGCGCCGGCGCGCCCGAACGCCACGCGTGAGATCGCGGCGCCGAGCGCACGCAACACCGCATCGGGCGCCACACCGGCGCGTCGCGCGATCCGCGCAACGCGCGGGAGTTCGGCGAAGCTCGAATAGCCGCCGAACAGTTCGTCGCCGCCAGTTCCCGCTAGCGCCACCGTGATGCCCGCCTCGCGAACCGCGCGACTCACGAAATAGGTGTTGATCGCGTCGAAGCTCGGCTGGTCGAGTGCACCGAGCGCGTCGTCGAGGCGACTGGTGAAACTCGCCTGCGACAGATGGATCGCGACGTGGTCGGTGCCGAGGCTCTGCGCCACCGCGCGCGCATATTCCGATTCGTCGAATGCCGCTTCCTCGAACCCGACACTGAAGGTGCGGATCGCCTGGTTGCTGCGGCGTGCGGCAAGCGCCGTGATCGCGCTCGAGTCGATGCCACCCGACAGGAAGACTCCGAGCGGCACGTCGGAAACGAGCCGCATGCCGACGGCGGCGTCGAGTTCGGCGCGCAGCTCCTCGGTGTCGCGGCCGGCAGGCCGGGCCGGCGGCAAGCTCCAGTACCGACGTCGCGACTCGGTGAGGCCGTCGAGGACTATCGTCAGCGAGGTGCCTGCGTCGAGGCGCTCGATGCCGCGCACGAGTGTGCCCGGGCCGATCGGGAAGCCGTGCCAGAGATGGGTCTGGAGTCCGATCGGGTCCAGATTGCGCTCGACCAGATCCGTCGCGAGCAGTGCGCGAAGCTCCGAGGCGAAGAGCACCACGTCGCCGCCCGGACGCCGGACGCGTGTCACGTACACCGGCTTCACACCCAGGCGGTCGCGCACCAGCAGCAGCCGGCGCTCGCGGGGATCGAAGAGCGCGAATGCGAACATGCCGCGCAATCGAGCCACGGAATCCGGTCCCCACTGCAGATAGGCCTGGATCACGACCTCGGTGTCGGTTCGCGTGCGGAACGACGCGCCCACGGCCTCGAGTTCGCGGCGCAACTCGCGATAGTTGTAGACCTCGCCGTTGTAGACGAGCACGACACCACTGCGCGCATCGATCATGGGCTGGGTGCCGTCGGCGGAGAGATCGATGATCGAGAGCCGGCGGTGCGCGAGCGCGACACCGGGTCCTGTGTCGGCATTGGTCCAGAATCCGTCGGCGTCCGGACCGCGGTGCGATTGTGCGTTACTCGCGCGGCGCACCGCCGCGAGCACTTCCGCGTCCAGGACTCCGATCGCTCCGGCGATGCCACACACGATTCAAACCTCGGGAACTGGGCGGATCGATGTCTGCAACAGCGCTTCGACCACGTCCCCCAGGCTGGCTCCAGTGTGTTCGGCGAGAAAGCGCGCGCACCCGACCGCGCCCCTCTCGTCGAGTTGCCCGAGCGTTCTGCCTTCCTGCGCGATGCGCAACTTCTGGGCGCGCGGCCAGACGCCTGCGGGCCGCAGCGCGTTCATCGTGTTTGCGTCGCGCGCAGCGCGTAGCCGGGCGCACATCGCTGCTCCATCGCTCCCGCCCAGGTCTCGAGACGATCGAAGTCGAGCACCGCGCGCCCGGTACGAAACCGGACCGGATCGGGCGCATGAGCTCGCGCATCGCACCGGGTATCTAGGCGCGGTCGTGCCACGGGTGCTCGTGGTGCGGCAATCGCGAGATGAGGTCGACCACTCCGAGCGGCGATACGCGGCGACTCGGGCCGTCATCGAGGCGTTCGAAGGCCTCGCTGCCGGAGCGCGAGATCGGCTCCTGCGAGAAGCGCCACGCGCTCGGGTCGACCAAGGTGGGCCGAGTAATCGCCGAGCCGACGTTCCCGTGTTTCCTCACCGATGTGCGCGACGGCCGAACCGCCAAACCAGAGGTCGACTCGCCGGAGGAAGGCTGCATTTCGATCGCCGATCCGGGCACTGCGGGAGGAACGCTCATCTTCTCGACCTCCCGGGCGTGGCGGTCGAAGCCGCTCGTTCGCAAGTGCCTGGAAGGTTCAGCTGCGCACGCCTGGAAGATTCCCTCTGACCGCCATCCGCTTGGGAACCCAAGCCATGGTCTAGTCGGCGCCAATCGGGCCGATCATTATAGTAGAACCTCAATCCTCGTGCGGCCGCGATGGGCAGGTCATTGCGATCGGGCCATTGCGCGCGAGGCGGAATACCTCGGGGCGACCTGCGGCGATATGCCGATTCAAGCGCGAATGCGATTCAGCCTCGGTTCCGAACCTGCCGTCGCGCGGGTCGCGCGATCGATGGCAGCAGCAACGGCGTTCGTCGCGCCGCAGCGCACCGAGCATGTGGCAATCCGGATGGCCGCTGCGCGCCGCGAGCGGCGGCACTGAGGTTTGGGCGCCGGGGCGCGTTGGTATGTCAAGAAGGCAGCGCGACGTGGCGTCGCGCTCGGCTCGTTCGTGTCGGGCTCGCTGCTCGTCCGCGACCTCGCCGCCACGACACCGCGGCTGCGCGCAATCACCTATCACCGCTTCGGGGACGTCCCTGCAGATCCCTACTGCGTGTCGCCCGCGGCATTTGCCGCACAGATGCGCTGGCTCGCCGATCGGAACCTGCTGGTCTCGCTCGACGATGTTCAGCGCTTCATCGCCGGGCACAAGGAACTGAGACCGAACGCGGTGCTCGTCACGATCGACGATGGCTGCCAGAGCCTCTACCGCGAGGCATTGCCGATCCTTCGCGACTACCAGGTCCCCGCGATCGCCTTCGTGAGCGCAGGCCTCGTCGGCGCGTCCACGATCTCGACGGATCACCCCGAGCCGTACGCGACCTGGGACGAACTCGGGCAGCTGCGCGACGCGGGTGTCGAGATCGGGTCGCACGCGTTCGACCATCGGTCGCTCGGACGTATGGACGGCGCCGCTGCGCGCGATCAGGCCGTCCACTCGCGCGAACTGATCTCGGCGCGGATTGGATCCCCCACGCGCAGCTTTGCCTACCCGTTTGGCACGCGCGCCGATTTCGACACCGAGACGGATCGGTTACTCGCGGACGCGGGCTATCAGATCGCGTTCAACTCGCTGCATGGCGCAATCCGCCCCGGCATGGAGCCGATCAGTCTCCCGCGCGTGAAGATCGAAGGGGGCGAAGGCCTATTGATGTTCCAGCTCGCGTGTCGGGGCGCGATGGATGTCTGGCGTGTAGTGGACGACCTGCTCTGGCGCGTCCAGCAGAGTCGCTCCGAGACGCGCGCCACCTGATGAATCCCGCCGCTCGCCTTCGGCTCGCTACGCGGGTCTAGCCGCGCGGCTTTCTGCGAGAGCGGGAACGACGATTCCACGCGGAGCGGTGCATGGTCTTCAATTCGCTGACATTCGCGATCTTCCTACCGGTCGTGCTCGGCCTCTACTACCTCGTGCCGAGGCGGTTCCAGAACCTGGTTCTGCTCGCCGCAGGCTATGTCTTCTACGGATTCTGGGACATCCGATTCCTGTATCTGATCAGCCTGTCGACCGTTCTCGACTTCTGCACCGGACTGATGATCGCGGAAGGTCGCATGACGGTGTACCAGCGGCTGCAGCCGACGCTGCACGTGCTTTCGTTCGCAACGCTGTTCCTGGTTTTCGACTGGAATGCCGTGCACGTCTCTGCCGGCGGTGCGCCCGCCGTGGATTGGGAGAACGCGATCAGCCCTTTTGGACTGCGCGTACTCGCCGTGAGCGTGGTCGGTGTGGCCGTCGCACACGGGCTCTACCCGCTGCTCTCGAAACTGCCGGAGGATCGAAGGCGCCTCTTCTTCCTGCGCGTCAGCCTCTTCGGTCAGCTGGGAATGCTGGCGGTGTTCAAGTACTACAACTTCTTCATCGAGACCGGCGAAGTGCTCGCGCAGCGGATGGGGCTCGACGCGGGTCGCTTGCACCTCGACATCCTGCTGCCGATCGGCATCTCGTTCTACACGTTCCAGACGCTGAGCTACGTCTGCGACGTGTATTGGCGGCGGATGCGGCCAGTCACGCGCCTGCTCGACTTCGCGCTCTTCGTTTCCTATTTCCCGCCGCTGGTGGCCGGGCCGATCGAGCGCGCGTCGCACCTGATCCCACGCCTGCTCGGTGAGCGCAAGGCCACGCTCGACGACTTCAGCCGGGGCTCGTTCCTGATCCTGCTCGGGCTGTTCAAGAAGATGGCGATCGCCGATGGCCTGGCCGGATCGGTTGCGTCGGTCTTCGAAACAACCGGGCAGGTGGGTTCGCTCGACATCATCGCCGGCTCGGTGGCCTTTGCGTTCCAGGTGTACTGCGACTTCTCGGGCTACTCGGACATCGCCACGGGTGTTTCGCTGTTCTTCGGAATCGATCTGCTGAAGAACTTCGATCTGCCGTATTTCTCCGTCAATCCGAGCGAGTTCTGGCGCCGATGGCATATCAGCCTCTCGACGTGGCTACGGGACTACCTGTACATCCCGCTCGGCGGCAACCGCGGCTCCGAGGCGAAGACCCAGCGCAACCTGATGCTGACGATGGTGATCGGCGGGCTCTGGCACGGCGCCGCCTGGAATTTCGTGTTGTGGGGGTTCTATCAGGGGCTGCTGCTCACCGTGCATCGCGCGCTCGTCGGGGCCGCTTCCCCCGCGTTCACCGGCCGTCTGTGGCAGCGGCTGCCGCGCATGCTCTTCTTCTTTGCTTTCGTGTGTTACGGATGGCTGCTGTTCCGCGCCGACTCTCTCGATCAGATCGTCGAATTCACGCGCACGTTGCTGACGTCATTCGATCTCCACGTCACGATCAAGAAGCCCACCTTCAGCGCATTGCTCGGCGTGCCCGTGTTGTTGGCGCTGGAGTTTCTGCAATTCTCGGCGCGCACGCCGCTCTTCTATCGCCGTGTATGGATCCCCGTGCGCGGCATGATCTATGCCACGCTGATCGTGTTGATCGTGATGGGCACCTCGAATGAGTCGCAGCAGTTCATCTACTTCCAGTTCTGAACCGGCCGCCGCCGGTCAGCAGCCGTCGCCCGGCGCTGCGACCGCGGAGCCGAGCGCGGCGACCTGGCACGGCATCGCGCGCGTCACGGGCTGGATGCTCGTGTGGCTCGTGGTCTTCGACGTCGCAGCGGGAATCGCGTTCCGGCCGCCCGCGGACCCCCGCGTCGAGCCGAACCGATTGCAGTCGTACCTCGAATACGGCCGCTCGATCGAAGGCAAACTACGCGCGATGGTGACCGCTGAGGATGAGACCAGCGCTCCGATCGCGAACGTGGGCTGGCTCGGGGAGGGCGCCCCAACGGGCGCGCTCACCCGGGCGACCGCGCCGGATCGGGTTCTGGTGGCCGCCTACGGCCAGTCGTTCACCCACAAGATGCTCGAGCAGGCGCAGCAGCTGGATCCGCGAATCGAGATGCGCCTGCTCGGTGGACCCGGAGCCCCACTCTCCCATTCGTTCCGATTGCAGCAGCTGGATCGACACGCGCACGAGGCGCGCGTCGTGTTGATGGGCATCCTCGCCTCGTCCCTGCCGCTCCTGGTCACACAGACGCCGATGACCTGGGGCTTCGAAGCGCCGACGCCCTTCATGTACCCCCGCTATCGCGTCGTGGATGGCGAGCTGCGCGCGACCGATCCTCCGATCACCGATCTTTCGGGGCTCCGCCACGCGCTCGCGAATGCGGAGGCCTTTCGCGCACTCCGCGCAGCGATTGCAGCGAACGACCCGGGATTCAGCGCGTTCCTCTTCGACCGGGATCCGCTCGACGCGTCGGTGCTCGGTCGACTGCTACGCCGCTCGCTGGGTCACCAACACCAGACGGAGTTTCTCGCGCGCTACCATACACCTGCTGGGTTCGTGAACCGCGATGGCCTGCTGGATGTGGCGCGGGCGCTGCTGGTCGAGTTTGGTAGGGAAGTGCGTGCCGACGGCAGAATTCCCTTCGTCGTACTCTTCGAGGATCGCGGTTACGCGGGAAGCCTCGTCGATGCGCTCGGCACCACGCTCGCGGCGAATGCGATTCCCTATGTCTCGAGCGGCACCGCGGCGCCTGCTTCGGATCTCGGCAACTTCGTCGCGGACGGCCACTTCACGGCCGCGGCCAACGGCCGCATCGCCGAAGCGTTCGTTGCAGAGCTGCGCACCGCGGTACCGTGATCACGACACCGCTGCAGTTCAGCGGAGTTCGGCTCGGGATCGCCAGCGGCGGGCAGCGACGCGCGCCAGGAAGAGCGGGTTTCCGAGCAGATAGCGTCGACCCTTCTCCGGCTGCCGCAGCAGCAGGTGGACCCATTCGAAGCCGATGCGGCGCGCCCAGGCCGGCGCACGGTCGATGTGGCCCGACCAGTACGTGAAGAGACCGCCCACTCCCATGCACAGCGGAACCCGCAGTTGCGAGCGGTGTGCATGGAGCCAGCGCTCCTGTCCAGGGT
Organism: Deltaproteobacteria bacterium; assembly: GCA_031362725.1. Lineage (GTDB taxonomy): Bacteria > Myxococcota_A > UBA9160 > UBA9160 > PR03 > PR03. The sequence goes on from JANLTC010000314.1 coordinate 21,864, forward strand.
TGCCCATGCCGACGAGCAACAACTGCGGCTTCGCGTCGTTGATTTCCTCGACCACGCGCGTGTTCGCCGCGGCGTCGAGGTAGCCATGATGGTGGCCGGCGAGCGTCCAGCCGTGGAAGGTGTGGGCGGCGTGCTCGGCGGCGCGCTGGCTTTGCTCCTCGGTTCCGCCGAGCAGGTAGTACCGATAGCCGCGACGCGCCTGCGCGGCGAAGAGCGCAGGTACGAAGTCGGTGCCATTCACGTTGTCGGCAAGGCGCACGCCGTGCAGCATCCGCGCGGCCCAGCGCACACCCGTTCCGTCGCCGTAGACGACGTCGCCGGTGCCGAGGACGCTGCGGTACGCCGCGTCCTGGCAGGCGATGTTCAGCGTGTGCGCGTTCACGAAGTACACGACGCGCGTCGGGCCGCCCGCTTCGGCCAGCCACGCTTCGGCCAACGCCAGCGCATCCGCCATGCGGCAGTCGCGAATCGCGACGCCCAGGATGTCGAGTTCGCGGCCGTTCAGACCGGCGATCCCTTCATGCCCTCGTGCGGCGCATTCACCAGGACCGCCATGTTCCCGGGCGGATGCTCGTTGCGGTACATGATCTGGTGCGCCTTGCCGATCTCCGCGAACGGAAACACGCGCGAGAGACACGGGTCGAGGAAGCCTTCGGCGACCAGGCGGTTCACGGCCGCGCACTGTGCGGTGTTGGCAAAGTGCGAACCCTGCAGGCGCTTCATGCGCATCCACAGGTAGCGGAGATCGACGTCCGCGTTGTAGCCGGAGGTTCCGCCGCACACCACCACCATCCCGGAGCTGGCGCACACGAAGATCGAGGTCGGCATGGTGTCCTGGCCAGCGTGTTCGAAGACGATCGCCGGGTTGCGACGCTCTCCCAGCACCTCCCAGATCTTCTTGCCGAAGGCGCGCGCGCCGCGCGCCCAGCGCTCGAAGGTGTCGCTGTCCTTCCAGTCCGGCAGTCTTCCCCAGTGGTCGAATTCGTGGCGGTTGATCACGCCGCGGGCGCCGAGCGCCATGCAGAAGTCGCGCTTCGCATCGTCGGAGACGACCGCGATCGGCAGGCCCCCGAAGTGGCGGGTCAGCTGGATCGCCATCGAGCCAAGTCCGCCCGCGCCGCCCCAGATCAGCACCGGATCGCCTGGCTTGACCGTGTTGGGCGGCCAACCAAGGAGCTGGCGATGCGCGGTCGCGCCGTTCTGCATGTAGCAGGCGGCAGCTTCCCAGGAGAGATCGGGCGGCTTCTGGTGACACTGATAGTCGTCGACGACCGTGAACTGCGCGAAGCAGCCGTAGTTGTCCTCGTAGCCCCACACCGATGCGCTCGTCGACGCGATCGGGTCGCCACCGAGGCGGATGTCGGCCGCGTGTTCATCCCACTGCATGCCGGAAGTCACCACGGCGTCCCCCGGCTTCAAGTCGTGCACGTCCGAACCGACGGCCCACACCACGCCGGCAGCTTCGGACCCTGCAATGTGGAAGTCCTCGGGTGCGCCGCGCTTCTGGCGCATCGCGATCACGTCGAGAGGGGTTCCGAGCGCCGCCCAGACACCGTTGTAGTTGACGCCCGACGCCATCACCTGCAGTGTCACCTGGCGCGGTCCCATCGGCGGTACGTCGACCACCTCGAAGCCGTAGGCGCCGCCCGGATCGCCGTAGCGACTCTGGCGAATCGTGGCCGCGTGCATGCGGCGCGGGACGTGGCCGAGCGCCGGGCTCTCGCCAAAGTCGTAGAGATCTCGAGTCGCCAAGCTGCATCCCCCTCCTGGAATCCTCAGACCGCGTGCACCGTCGCGGCGGTGAACACGAAGCCACCGCGCCGAGAAAAGGCTCCGGTGGGCACGTAGCCGACGGGCAGCAGCGCCGCGATCGCGCCGTCGAGTCGCGGAGTGAATCGGCGGGATTCCCAGTCGACCTGAATCTCGACGGCGTGAAAGCCGAATACCTTGCCGACGAGCGGATAGACCGACTTGTAGGTGGCTTCCTTGGCGCTGAAGAGCAGGCGCACGATGCGGCCGCGCTCGGCGTCCGGTCGCGAGCCGAGCGCCTGATCGAGCTCGCGTCGCGAGCAGATCTTCGGCCAGAGGCCGGCTTCGAGCGCCGCGTCGGGCTCGACGTCTACGCCGAGCGCTGCCGCATGCGTGCTGCGAGCCAGCGCCACCACGCACAGCGAATCGCTGTGCGAGATCGAGCCCACCAGGCCAGCGGGCCAGCGCGGCGTGCGGTCGTCGTTGCGCAGCAGCGCGAAGCGCGGGTGACCGAGCTGCGACAGCAGCGCGCGAGCGCAGCGGCGACCGGCTGCGAACTCGTGGCGCCGCTTCGGCACGGCGCTCGCGACCAGCGCTCGCTCCTCGGGAAGCAGATCGTCCCCTTCGGCGACGATCGGGCACGAGGCCGTCCACACTTCCGCGTCGAAAAGGTCTCCGATCCACGCGTCGTGTGTAGGGCCTGCGCTCATCGGGAGGGCGCTTCCTCGGGCTTGTCCCGTTGCGCACCTTCGAGTGCGGCGCGCACGCGCGCGCCCAGGATCCGGACGCTCGGTTCGAGCACCATGCTGTCGTGGTCGCCGACGACGACGTGGACCTCGACACCACCACGCGCCCACGGTTGCCAGAAGTTCTGATGGTCGATGCGCTCGCGCTTCGAGTTGGCGAAACGTCCGTTGCCGAGATCGTGACACGCGTCGAGCGGCGGGCGGAAGAGCAGGATCTTGCCCGGGTAAAACTTCATCGTGTAGTGCACGAGGGCTTCGCGGAACGCCGCTTCGATCTCACCCGACCGGAACTCTGCCGGCGTCAGCTCGACCGCGAGTGGATCGCGCCGCGCCTCTCGCTTCTCGAGTCCCCAGCGGATCCGGTTGCGAAGCCAGCGCGCGAAATAGGCGGGCCCTTCCCTCCACACGCGCTGCGCCTGGATCCGCATCCGGTCGCGGCGCGTCGGCTCGGGCCAGGTCGAGGGAATGCTGTCGAGCAGGATCAACGCCGCGACGTCCTCGCCCTGCGCGGTGAGATGGTGTGCCATCTCGAATGCGGTGATTCCGCCGCCCGAGAAGCCGCCGAGCAGATAGGGTCCCTCGGGCTGCACCGCGCGCAGCTCGCGCAGATAGTCCTCGGCCATCTCCTCGAAGCGACGATGCGGCTCGTCCTCTCCGTAGAGGCCCTTCGCCTGGATCGCATAGACGGGCTGATCCGTTCCGAGGTGGGCCGCCAGGTGCCGGAGGTTCAGCACGTTCCCGAACATACCCGCAACCAGGAAGAACGGCGTCTTCCGGGTGTCGCCCACGTCGTTCATCGGAACCAGGTAGCGATACTTCGGCCGGCGCGCGCTTGCTTCGCTGGGTGCGCCACCCGTGGACGTCCCGAGTTCGTCGCGCAGCAACGCCGCGCAACCCTCGATCGTCGGTGAATCGAAGAGCACCGAGATCGGCAACTCGATGCCCCACTGCTTCTTGATCTTCGCGAATAGCCTCACCGCGATCAGCGAGTGCCCCCCGACTTCGAAGAAGTCGTCGCGAACGCCGATTCGGTCCACGCCGAGCAGCTCTTCCCAGAAGCCGACCAGCGCCTTCTCGATGTCGTCGCGCGGCGCCTCGTAGTCGCTCTCGAGTTCGGGTCGCTCGAACTTGATGCTGGGTGTTTCGAGTTCGGCGACACAGGCGCGTGCCAATCGCACACGCCACTCGGTGAGGTCGACGGGGCTCACGACGAAGGGGCCCGAGCGGTCGCCGGTGAGCGCGCGTTCGAGCGCGCGTACGCCTTCGTCGACCCGCAAACCGGCCTCGAAGGTCTCGAGGAAAACGCGTTCGGCGGGCGACGATTCGCCGCTGCGGCCCTGACTCCGATGCGCGGACGGGCGCGGCGCCGCGAAGGCCGCGGGCTGTGCGAGCTTGCGCAGCGTGAGCCCCTCGACCTCGACGACGACGTCGCCGGTTTCGTCGTAGAGCGTCACGTCGAAGGTGGCAGTATCACGGCTGAACTCGTTCTCCGGGCGGCCACGCACGTGGCTGGCCAGGCGCGCCGGCAGCGCAGCGTGAACGCGCACGCGCCCGTAGCCCATCGGGACGAAGAGTGCGCGGCCCACTTCGTAGCCAGCGATCAACCGAAGCGCATAGCCCGTTGCGACGTCGAGCAGTGCGGGGTGCAGCGCGTGGTGCGCGAGGTCGCCCGCGTAGGCGTCCGAAAGCGACAACTCGGCAAACGCCTCGCCGTTGCCAAGACCGATGCGCCGCAACGACGCCCAGCGCGGTCCGAACGACAGCTCGGATTCCTGCGCACTCTGCAACGCGGGTCCTTCCGCAAGGCGCAGGTCGCGCAGGCAGCGCGCCGCGAGCGCCGCGAGGTCGGCCCGCGGCGGCTGCTCGTGACGCAGCGCTGTGACATGACCGCGCGCGTGCAGCTCGCTTGCCTCGCCGCTGCGCACTTCGAACTCGAAGCCATTGCCGTCGCGCGTGAGTTCGACCTCGACGCTGCGCACCTCGTCGTCGCCGACCGCAAGCGGCGCCAGGAACGCGACATCGCGAATCTCGACCGCCGACTGGCCGGTTGCGTCGCAGAACGCGGCACGCGCGATCTCGAGATAGCCGGTGCCGGGTACGATCGCGAGGCGCGCCTTCGAGCGGTGCTCGTCGAGCACCCATTGCTCGGCCGCGCGGTACGCGGCGGAGTAGAGCCACGCGTCGGGACCCTCGGTCATACAGTCGCCGAGCAGCGGATTGCCGGTGGGACGGCTGGCACCGACTTCGCGCTCCCCGCGCAGCCGTCGTGAGATCGCCGCGGCGCCACCGACTTCGTTCCACACGCCCCAGTTGATGGCGACCGTGAACGGTTTCTCGCGGTGCTGCGCGAAGGCGTCGAGGAAGCAGTTGGCGGCCACGTAGTCGACCTGGCCGGGCGGGCCGAGCAGCGCGCTGGTGGAGGAGAAGAGCGCGACGAAATCGAGGGGCTCCTTCTCCAGCACGCGTGCCAACACCAGCGTGCCGTGCAACTTGGGCGTGAAGACGCGCTCGATCTGCTCCGGTGTCTTGGTCTGGATCACGCCGTCTTCGAGCGAGCCGGCCGCGTGTAGCACGCCATGCAGCGCGCCGAAGCGCTCCTTCACATCGGCGATCACCTCGCTCATGCGCTCGACGTCCGCGACGTCGGCAGAAGCCACCATCACCTCGGCGCCGGCCGCGCGGAGCTCGCGCACCGCGCGGATGCGGCGACTCGTTGCGTCGCGCGCGCCGTGCGCGTGGAGCCACGCTTCCCACTCGTTTTCGTGCGGCAGCGCGCTGCGGCCGACCAATACCAGCTTTGCCTGGTGCTGCTGCGCGAGTCGCTCGGCCAGCGCGAAGCCGATGCCGCCGAGGCCGCCGGTCACCAGATAGACGCCGCCTTCGCGCAGCCGCGTGCGGCCCGCGCCTTGCGGCACCGCCGCGCGTTCGTGTGTCTGTTCGAAGCGCTCGCCTGCGCGATACGCCACCGTCGGCGCCGCCGGCGCTGCGAGCAGCTCCGCCGTGAGCGCCTCGGCGAGTGCGACCTCGGGCGCCCCGGCGGATCGCCTGCGGCGAAACAGCCGCGCCGGCGGATGCGGCGGCAGTTCGACGTCGATGCTCTGGCACGCGATGCCGTTCCACTCGTGGGGGATCACGCGCACGGGGCCGAGCAGCGTCGCCTTCTCCGGATACGTCACCCGCTCGCCCGCGACGCTTTGCATCCCGTTCGAGACGACCGCAATGTGCCGCGGCATTGCGCCGCCCTGGCCGCTCAGCGCTTGCGCAAGGAAGAGCAGGCTGTAGAAGCCACATTCCTGGTTGCGGTGCAGGAAGCTCGAGCCGGGCCGAAACGATTCGTCCGCGGTCACGGTCCAGAAGTGGGCAATCCGGTTCGGCAGCAGATCGCGCGATGCCAGCGCGGAGACGAGTTCGTCGTAGCCGACGCGACCGGCTTCGGGTGCGAGCGCGTATTCGCGATCACCGAAACAGTAGAACGTGTCGCCAGGACGCACCGTCGTGACGTCGTGACCCGCCGCGCGAAGTCTCGCGACGACCGCGCTTGCGAGGCCCGTCGCATCCGCGAACACCAGCCAGCGTTCGGGTGCGGAAGCGCCACTCGGCGCCGCGAGGGGCGCGCGACGCCAAACCGGCCGCGAGAACCAATCGTCGAAGGAGGGGAGTCGTTCGAGGGCCTTTTCCGTCTCCGCCGCCACGGCGGGTCGGCCGGGCTCGATCCAGAAGGAGCGGTGCTCGAACGGGTAGGTCGGCAGCGGAATCCGGCGCCGGCGCTCGTCACCGCGCAACTTCGCGAACGATACCGCGGCGCCCGCAGCCCACAGCCGCCCGAAACTGGTGACCGCGAAGCCGACGTCCGTGATCGGGTCGTCCGGTTTGCGAAGCGAGGGCACCACCGCGCGCGGTTTGCGCGGCTGCTGGCGCGCCATCGAGCCGAGCGCGCCGCCGGGACCGACTTCGAGAAGCACCCGGTCGGCGTCCGCGAGCAGCGTCCCGAGCCCGTCGGAGAAACGCACCATGCTCCGGAAGTGGCGGACCCAATACGAAGGATCGCAACACGCGTCCGGCTGGATCCAGGTGCCGGTCACGTTCGAGACGTACGGGATGCGCGGTGGCGAGAAGCGAATGGCGGCGGCGCCGCGCGCGAACTCGTCGAGAATCGGATCGAGCAACCGGGAGTGGCCCGCGCCGGCGACCGGGATCAACCGGCACTCGATCTCGCGAGCGGCGAGCTGCTCGCGCAGCTCGGTCAGCTGCTCGATTCGCCCCGAGGCGACACACAGAAGCGGTGCGTTGACCGCGGCGAGGTCGAGATGATCGCCGACCAGCTCGCGCACCTCGGCCTCGGGGAGCGGAATCGAGAGCATCGCGCCGCCGGTGATGCGATCCGCGAGCGTCCCGCGCAAGGCGACCAGACGCAATGAGTCCTCGAGCGACATCACACCCGCCAGACACGCAGCCGCGTACTCCCCGAGGCTGTGGCCGATCATCGCGGCCGGTTCGATGCCCCAGGAACTCCACAGGCGGGCCAGCGCGATCTCGGTCGCGAAGATCGCCGTCAGCGCGCGCGACGGTCTCTCGAGATCGGCGCGCGCGGCGGCTTCGGCTCCCGGCGCCGGATACAGCGAGCCTGCGAGGTCGATGTCCACATGCGTGCGGAGCCAAGCGAGGCAGCGGTCCATCTCGGCGCGAAAGACCGGCTGCTGCTCGTAGAGATCGCGCGCCATGTTCGGGAACTGCGCGCCCGCGCCCGGAAACAGGAAGACGACGCGCGCGTCGCCGCCTTCGCGCCGCGCGGAAAAGACACGCTGCGCATCGCGTTGCTCGAGCGCGGTGGCCGCGTCGGCTCCGTCGCGCACCGCGACGACGCGGCGGTGGTCGAAGGCTTCGCGGCCTTCCTGCAGCGTGAACGCGACATCCGCGATCGCGAGGTCCGGGTGCTGGCGCAGGTGCGCGGCGAGGTTGTCGGTCGCAGCGTCCAGCGCCGTGCTCGACTTCGCCGAAAGCGCCAGCAGTTGCCAGGCCTGACTGGGCGCGTCGGTCTCGGGGTGTTCGGGCGCTTCCTCGAGCACCACGTGCGCGTTGGTGCCGCCGATGCCGAGCGACGAGATTCCGGCACGACGCGGCGAACTTCCTCGCACCCAAGGGCGCAATTCCGCGTTGACGACGAACGGGCTCGACTCGAAGTCGATCTCCGCGTTCGGCGCCTCGAAGTGCAGCGTCGGCGGCATCTCGCGGTGCACGAGCGCCTGCGTGACCTTGATCAGGCTCGCGACACCAGCGGCCGTATCCAGATGACCGATGTTGCTCTTCAACGAACCGATCCGGCAGTACTGTTTGTCCTCGGTCGTTTCGCGAAAACCACGGGTCAGCGCGGCGATCTCGATCGGGTCGCCGACCGGCGTGCCGGTGCCGTGCGCCTCGACGTACTGGATGGTGTCGGCGGTGGCTCCCGCCACCGCGAGCGCCTCGGACACCACGCTCGCGTGACCTCCGACGCTCGGCGCCAGATAGCCGACCTTGCCCGCGCCGTCGTTGTTGATCGCGCCGCCGCGGATCACGGCGTGCACCGTGTCGCCGTCCTCGAGCGCGTCGTCGAGGCGCCGCAGCACGACGAGACCGACGCCGCTGGACACGACCGTGCCTGCCGCGCGCGCGTCGAACGGCCGGCAATGCCCGTCGGGCGACACCGGCTCGTTTTCGCGGTGGAAGTAGCCCTGGCCGTGCGGCACCAGGATCGTGACGCCGCCGGCGAGCGCCATGTCGCACTCGCCCGAGAGCAGGCTCTGGCATGCTGCGTGGACCGCCACCAGCGAGGTCGAACAGGCGGTCTGGATCGCGACGCTGGGGCCGCGCAGGTCGAGCTTGTAGGAGACGGTCGACGCCAGGAAGTCGCGGTCGTTGCCGGTGTGGCGCAGCAGGAAGAGGCCGACGGAACGCACCAGTTCGGGGTTCGTGATCAGGTTGTTGATGAAGTACGAGTTCATGCCGCAGCCGGCGAAGACACCGATCGAGCCACGAAACTTCTTCGGCGCATGGCCGGCGTGCTCGAGCGCGGTCACCGCACACTCCATGAAGTGTCGATGCTGCGGATCGAGGATGCCCGCATCCTTGGGGCTGAAGCCGAAGAAGCCGGCATCGAAGAGCGCGACGTCGTCGAGCACGCCGGCCGCTTTCACGTAGTGCGGGTCGCGAAGCCAGGACGGATCGGCGCCGGCCGCCAGCAGCGCTTCGTCCGACAGTGGGCGGAGTGACTCGACGCCGTTGCGCAGGTTCAGCCAGAACTCGTCGACGCTGCGCGCGCCCGGAAAGCGACCCGCCATCCCGACGATCGCGATGGCGTTGTCGCCGCAGTCGTGGGCCTTCGGACTCACGATCCGGCTCCGTCGTCGCCTCGATCGCGACGGCCGCTGCGCAACCCGCGGCGCTGCGCGAGCGCCTTCTGGCGCAACTCGGCGCGATCCTGGGTCTGTTCGCGCGAGGCGCCGGTCTCGCCCTCGCTCACGTATTCGGCGAGCGCACGCACGGTCGGGAAGCGGAACAGATCGGTGATCGAGATCTTGCGCGGCAGTACCTGCGACAGGCGACGGTGTGTCTTCACGGCGAGCAGCGAGTGGCCGCCGAGGTCGAAGAAGTTGTCGTCGATGCCCACCCGCTCGACATGCAGTACCTCGCGCCAGAACGTCACGATCGACTTCTCGATCTCGCTACTCGGTTGCATCGCCTCCGTTTCCGGTGCGGCGCGTCCAGCCGTTGCGGCGTTCGGTGACGGCAGCGCCTTGCGGTCGATCTTGCGGTTGGGCGTCTGCGGAAACGCGTCGAGCACGACGAAGTGCGAGGGCACCATGAATTCGGGTAGTCGCGCGCGCAGTTGCTCGCGCAACTCCTTTGCGGCGGCGCCCGCCTCGCGGAACTTCTGCGTGTGCGCGTCGGAAGGGATTACGTAGCCGACGAGTCGCACGTCACCGGGGACGTCCTCGCGCGCGATGACGACGGCCTCGCGCACGCCCGGATGATCGGTGAGCGCGCTCTCGATCTCGCCGAGTTCGATGCGGTGGCCGCGAATCTTCACCTGGTGGTCGATCCGGCCCAGGAACTCCATCACGCCGTCCGGACGCCAGCGTGCGAGATCGCCGGTGCGGTAGAGGCGTGCGTCCTTCGCGCTGCGGAAGGGATCGGGCACGAAGCGCTCGGCGGTCAGCTCCGGTCGATTCAGATAGCCGCGGGTCACGCCGTCGCCGCCGATGTAGAGCTCGCCGGCAACACCGGGCGGGAGCGGCCGCTGCTCGGAGTCGAGTACGTAGAGCTCGGTGTTGGCGATCGGACGGCCGATCGGGATCGTCTCGCCCTGGCCGTCGACCGCGTGGGTCGACGACCAGATCGTCGTCTCGGTCGGGCCGTACATGTTGACGAGTTTCGCTGGCGAGAGGTGTTCGAGCACGATGGCGTGACCTACCGAACTCTGCGCTGCGCTCCCTGACCGCGATGAGCACGTTCGAGCAGTCGACATCCGCCGTC
>JANLTC010000329.1:0-46319 GCA_031362725.1 Deltaproteobacteria bacterium
CAACGAGGTGCTGAACGCGCTGCCAGTGAAGATGCGCGAGCGGTTGCTGGTCGAGTACCTGAACGAGCTGTTCCGCCAGCCGCAGTAGGCAACTCGTCGGTGAAATGCGGGTTCTGCGGCCGCGATTCGCGCAGACTGTGCAAGAATGCCCTCGGCCAATCGGGAGGATCGGATCATGCCGGCATGGGTACAGCCTCGTCTTGCGCTCGCTTCGGGTCTAGCACTCGCGCTACTCGCCCTCGCCGGACCGGCAGACGCCGGGCGACCGCGGAGCACCAACGAAGCCGTCGGCTTCCAGCTCTTCGAGAGCCCGCAGGTGAACCCGATCGTGCTGAACGCGACGGGGACCCGGCTCTACGTGGCGAACACGACGAGCAACTCGGTCACCATCGTCGACCTCGTCAACAACTACCCGATCGGAGAAGTCGAAGTCGGTCTCGACCCGAGCTCGCTCGCTGTGCGGCCTTTCGCGGGCGAACTCTGGGTCTCCAACCACGTCTCCGACAGCGTCACCGTCATCGACATCGCGCCCGGCTCGCCGACCGAGAATCGCGTCATCGATACGATCCAGTCGGTCGATGCGCAGGGCGTGACGCTCTTCGACGAGCCGGTGGGCATCGCGTTCACCCCCGATGGCTCGAAGGCCTTCGTCGCGCTCTCGTCGCGCAACCAGATCGCGGTGATCGACCCCGCGACTCGCGCCGTCACCAGCAGACTCAATGTTCGCGCGCAGGAACCGCGCGCGATCGCGGTCCGCAACGGGCTGCTGTACGTGATCGCAGAGGAGTCGGGCAACCGCTCGGAGCTCTCGGCCTGCGGCGTCGCGGGCGACACGAACGCCAGCACCGCGTGCACGCTGGGTCTCAACGATCTGGCCGCGTTCGCCACCAACCCGAACCTGCCGACCAAGACGAAACACATCCAGACCGATCCCGACGTCCCCGATCGGGACCTCTTCCTCTTCGATACGACGACGGGCGCGGAGGTCGCGACGGTCTCGGGAATCGGGACGCTGCTGAACGGCATCGCCGTTTCGAACGCGGGACGCGCGTTCATCACGCAGACGGACGCCCGCAACGTCGTCAACGGAAATCACGGCCAGACGCTCGCCGGGCTCGGCAATCGGATGTTCAACAACAAGGTCGCCGCGGTCACCTGCTCAGGCGTGAGCTGCGGGGCGATCCAACAGAAGGACCTCGAGCCCGCGAGCCCGACCGACGCGACGGCGCTCGCGACGCCGTATGCGGTGGCGCTCTCCGGCAACGACGCCACGCTGGTGATCACGGCCGCGGGATCGAGCCGCGTCGTCACGCTCGATGCCGGCACGCTGAGCGTGCTGGACACGCTCGATCTCGGTTCGGTCGCGAACGGCGACTTCGGCCAGCAGATCCCGCGCGGCGTGGCGCTGCTGTCGAACGGATTGGGTGCGCCCGTGAAGGCGTACGTGCTGAACTCGCTCGCGAACACCGTCGCGATCGTCGATGTCGCGAACCCGGCCAACATCTTCCAGATCTCGCAGTTCCCGGTCGGCGCGGATCGGACGCCCGACGCGGTGCGCAAGGGTCGCATCGCGTTCCACAACGCCTTCGCTTCCACGAAGGGCACGTTCTCGTGCGGAAGCTGCCACCCGGACGGCAACACCGACCAGCTCTTGTGGCGGATCGGCGGGCGCTGCTTCCTCAACGGCTGCGGCACCGAGGACGAGATCCGGTCGACGATGCCGGTGCGCGGTTTGAAGAACACGCTGCCGCTGCACTGGGACGGCGCGCTCGGCGATCCGTTCGGCGGCGGCAATGGTTCGGTCGGTCTCAATGGCAACGGGGGGACGGACTGCTCGCTCGGCGGCGCCGACGGCGATCACGATTGTTTCGCCGACCTCGTGAACGGCAGCCTCTCGGGCGTGATGTGCGACCAGGGCGGCTCGTGCCCGCCGGGCGGAAACAAGCTCTCGGCGCAGGAAAAGGACGATCTGGCGACCTTCCTGGCCGCGGTTTCGTATCCGCCGCCGCGCTCGCGCCGCATCGACGACACGCTCTCCACGTCGGCCAATCCGGTGGTCGTTCCGAATGGCGACGGCTCGCCGAGTGCGTTCATGACGAACGCGAAGACCGGCTTCTCGCGCTTCTTCGTGAACAACGGCGGGCTGGTGACCGACCCCGACACCTGCGCCGACTCGACGGCCGGCTGCCATACGCTGCCGCTCGGCGCGGCCACCAACTCCTCGACGCTCGCGGGCTTCGACGTGCCGACGATGCGCGGCATGACGGATCGCTTCCTGCAGTTCTCGCTCGGGCCGACGGGGCCCGTCGAAATGCAGGCGCAGGCGAGCATCGACACCACGATCACGATCCAGGGCTTCAGCCTGGTCGTGGCTGCGGTGCACGAGACGGTTCGCTGGGATGCCACGCAGGGCTATCGCGAGATCGGGACCTTCGGCACCGCGTTCTTGCTCTTCAACCCCGCGTACGCAGTCGTGCCGCTCCCCATCTTCCAGATGTTCGAGGAGGCGAGTACCGGCTACACGGGGGCGATCGGGCGGCAGGTCGAACTGAATACGCGTACCACCGGTGGCGGCGCGCTCCTCGAGACCGACACGCTGCTCGCCGCGCTCGAACTGGCTGATACCCGCGGTCTCGCGAACCTGCGCGCGGTGGGCGTGCGCAACGCGGGAAGCGGCTTCGCGCCGGATGCCTTCTCGTTCCGCAGCGACGGCACCTACAAGAACGACGTGGAGTCCGTCTCGCTCACCCGGGCACAGCTGGTTGCCGAGGCGCAGGCCGGCACGTCGATCCTGACGGCGACGGCGTCGCTGCGCTCCGGTCAGCAGGTGCCTGGGACCGGTGTGCCGCAACCGCTGCTCGCGATCGGGACGGGTTCCGGCGTCACCGGCGATCCGCCGCTCCCGGTCTTTGCGTCGGGTGGCTCGGCCAACCCGCCGGCGTTCACCGCGCTGGGAACCGATGTGCGGACCGACGCCGTGGTCTTCGTCGACGGCGCTCCGGCAACCGCCACGGTCACCTGCTCCGCGGGGATCACCGGCAGCTTCTGCAACAACGGCAACGTATCGATCGACCTCGCGGTGAAGCCGGCGACTGGCCTGCACCTGTTGCAAGTCCTGAACCCGACGGGACCGCTCAGCAACGAGTTGCCGCTGTGCGTCGGAACGCAATTGGAGTGCCGATAGCCTGAGTCGAAGCTTCCCGGGTCGTCGCTAGACGAGGTCGCGGGGAACGCGCAGCTCGACCAGCGATCCGCAGCCTGGGCGGATCTCGTCCCAGCGCTCGATGTCGAGATCGAGTATGGCCAGGGCAGCCGTCGGGAAGCCCTCACGCAGCCGCGCACGCGCGGCGGCGTCGCCATCGGCGGCAAGGCGCAGCGCGAGTTCGTGGAGGCCGGGGTTGTGCGCGACCACGAGCACGCTGGCTTCGCGATCGCCGACCTGCGCGAGATGCGCGAGCAGCGCGTCCGGATCCGCGAGATAGAGCCCGCGCGCGGTCTCGACGGGAATGTCGATGCGGTGGCGGAGCGGCGCGAGTGTGTCCTGCGCGCGCCGCGCGCTCGAGCACAGCGCGTAGGACGGAGGATCCCGCCGCTGAGCCAGGTAGAGCGCGACCAGTTCCGCAGCGCGGCGCCCGCGCGGCGTGAGCGTGCGGTCGTGATCACTTTCTCCGGGATCGTTCCAGCTCGACTTCGCGTGGCGCAGCAGCAGCAACGTCCTCATCCGCAGCAGGCCTCCCGTCAGAATCCGAGCTCGGCCAGATCGACGGGGCGCCCGAGCCGCGCGGAGCGCTCGCCTGCGATGCCCATCGCGACCGCGATCGCGCCGTCGTACACCGACACGACCGGCTTGCCACCGCTGCGGATCGCATCGCGAAAGGCGATGTGCTCGAAGAAGGTGGAACCGTGATGGGCGCCCGCCTTGGCGAGGTTGCCGTCGATCGGGAATGTGATGGTGGTGGGCTCGTTGCGGTCGCGCCGCGTCACCACCAGCCGGTGCGCCGGGATGAAGGTTTCCACCTTGCCGCGATCGCCGGTGGCCGCGATCTCCATCTCGTTCGTCGCGTTCTCGGCGAACATGCACAGGTCGAGCAGCGCGCGCGCGCCGTCCGCGAAATCGACGACCGCGAATGCGTTGTCGAGGATGTCGGGCCGCTCGCCGCCGTAGCGCTCGCCCTCGTGGTTCACGTCGGCCGCGCCGGATGCGTAGACGCGGATCGGGTGCTGGCGCACGATCACGTTCATCAGGTCGAAGAAGTGACAGCACTTCTCGACCAGCGTGCCGCCGGTGTTGCGGTTGAAACGGTTCCAGTCGCCGACCTTCTTCAGGAACGGGAAGCGATGCTCGCGGATCGCCAGCATCACCAGCCGGCCGACCGCGCCGCCGTGCACTTCCTCGACCAGCCGCTCGACCGGCCGCATGTAGCGATACTCCATGCCGACCCAGACGATTCCCGGATGCTTCTCGGCTGCCTCGATCACCCACTGGCAGTGCTCGATCTCGGTGCAGAGCGGCTTTTCGACGAGCGCGTGCAGGCGCGTCTCGAAAATCGCGCGCAGCACGTCGTGGTGCGTGAAGTTGGGCGTCGCGACCACCACCGCGTCGACGCGCGCATGGCGCAACAGCTCGCGGTAGTCCTCGTAGATCTCGATGTCGCGACCGACCGCGACGCGACCCCAATTGCGGCTCGCCGCATCCGAGTCGGCGATCGCGGTGACTTCGACGCCGGGCACCAGCGCGAGATTGCGGATGTGCTCGCAACCCATCATGCCGGTGCCGATGATCCCGTAGCGAATCGTCTCGTGTGCCAAACGTGCCTCCCCGATTTCCGCGCTTTCTCGTGTGATAGCCTACGCGGCCGATGGATGCCCTCCCGATTCTGCGGACGCCGCGAGCGCTCGGACACTCCGCGCTCGCCGTCTTTCCGATCGCCTACGGCTGCTGGCGCCTCGTCGGAACCGACTTGCGCGCAGCGCGCGAGAGGCTCGAAGCCGCACTCGAACTCGGCATCGACCTCTTCGACCTCGCGGATGTGTATGGCCTCGACCACGGGGGCCGCGCCTTCGGCGAATCCGAGGCGCTCTTCGGCCGCGTGCTCGCCGAGGCACCGTCGTTGCGCGATCGCATCGTGCTCGCCACCAAGGGCGGCATCGTTCCCGGTGTTCCGTACGACGCGAGCGCGGCGCATCTGCGCGCTGCCTGCGACGCCTCGCTCGCACGGCTCGGCGTCGAACGCATCGATCTGTACCAGATCCACCGACCGGATTGGCTCGCCCACCCGGAGGAGACGGCCGCCGCGCTCGTGCTGCTGCGCGAAACCGGGAAGATTCGCCAGGTCGGTGTCTCGAACTTCAGCACCGCGCAATTCGATGCGCTGCAGCGCTTCCTGCCATTTCCGATCGCGGCGCATCAGCCGGAGCTCTCGTGTTGGCATCTCGATCCGCTCGTCGACGGCGTGCTCGATCAGTGTCTGCGCGAGCGCGTCACGCCGCTCGCCTGGAGCGCGCTCGCGGGCGGACGGCTCGGTCTCGATGCGCATGCCGCACGCGGGGAGCGCGACGGAGCACGGCTCGCGACGCTACTCGAAACGCTCGACCGGCTCGCCGCACGCGAGGGCGTGCCGCGCGCGGCGGTGGCGATCGCGTGGCTGCTCGCGCATCCGGCGGGCATCGTGCCGATCGTCGGCACGCAGCGCCCCGAGCGTCTCGGGGAATGCCTGCGCGCGTTCGATGTACGGCTCACGCGATCCGACTGGTACGCGATCGTCGCCGCTTCACGCGGAGAAGCGCTGCCGTGACCGCCGCCACCGGACCCGTCGAAGTCGCCTGGTTCTGTCCGCTCTGTGACGACGACTACGAATACCTGGGCGTGCCGGATCCGAAGCTGCGCAGCAGCTTCGATCACTGCTCGGATGTGCTGCGGCGCGCGGAGCGGAACGGTTTCGACAACATCCTGTGTCCATCGGGCTATGCGCTCGGCATCGACTCGATCGCCTTTGCAGGCGGCGTGGCGCCGCAGACGTCGCGCATGCGCCTGCTCGTCGCGGTTCGCTGCGGCGAAATGTGGCCGCCCCAACTGGCGCGACAGCTCGCCACGCTCGACCGCATGCTCGGCGGCCGCCTGACGGTGAACATCATCTCGAGCGACCTTCCGGGCGCGCCGGTCGCATCCGAAGCGCGCTATCAGCGCACGCGCGAGTGCATGCAGCTGCTGCGCGCGCTGCTGGACGGGAAGGGCGTTGCGCAGCGAGGCGAGTTCTACACGCTCGACCTCGCACCACCGGCCGTGCGCACCGTCTCGGGCCGCGCGCCGCTCTTCTACTTCGGCGGCTTGTCGGAGCCGGCGCGTCGCGTCGCGGCCGAAGAGGCGGATGTGTATCTGATGTGGCCGGAGCCGATGCCGGCGGTGCAGGCGCTGCTCGACGACATGCGCGGCCGCGCGGCGAAGGTGGGTCGCACGCTGCGCTTCGGCTATCGCGTGCACGTGATCGTGCGCGAGACCGAAGCGGACGCGCGCGCGGCGGCGCGCAAGCTGCTCTCGCGCCTCGATGGCGAAACGGGTGATGCGATCCGGAATCGGTCACTCGACGCCGCATCCGAGGGCGTGCGACGTCAGGCCGAGATGCGCTCGTCGTCGGACGACGAGGGTTACATCGAAGAGCACCTGTGGACGGGAATCGGCCGCGCCCGCAGCGGCTGCGGGGCGGCCCTCGTCGGCAATCCCGATCAGGTCGTGGCAAAGCTGCGCGCCTATGCGGCGCTGGGGATCGAGGCCTTCATCCTCTCGGGCTACCCCCATGCCGACGAATGCGACCACGTCGCGCGCTACGTGCTACCGCAACTCGCGCACGGACCGCTTCGCTAGGGCGCTTGCGGAGTCGGTTTCGGCTCCGCCGCCGGCGCTTGCGCCGGTGCCTTCACGATCTCGATCAATTCGACATCGAACGCGAGCGCGGATCCACCCTTGATCTTGGGCGGGAAACCGCGGTCACCGTACGCGATTGCCGACGGGCAGGTGATGTGGGCCTTCTCGCCGACCTTCATGGTCTGGACCGCCTCCGTCCAGCACGGGATCACGCGATTCAGCGGGAACTCGGCCGGCTCTTTGCGTTCCACCGACGAGTCGAACACGCTGCCGTCACGCAGCGTGCCGTGATAGTGAACCTTCACGGTGTCGTCAGCCTTCGGCGTCGCACCCTTGCCTTCCGTGATGACGCGCTTCACGAGGCCCGTGTCGCTCTTGGTGGCGCCCGGAGCGGAGGCTTCCTTGGCGAGAAACTCGTCCGCCGACTTCTTCTCGATCCCCGCGGCGACCACCGAGCGTGCCTGGCCGAACGTGCTGATCTTCGGTCCAAACTCCTCGATCGGCACTTTCGGAGCGGCGGCACTCGCGCCATCGCGAAGGCCGGCGATCATCAGATCGATCTCGGCGGGCGAGAGCGCGAAGCGGTCGAGACTGCCGGCGAGCGAATAGCCCATCGCGTAGATGGTCTTCTGATCCTCGGTTTCGAGCGTCGGTTCCGCGCTGCGGACGGGTGACGCGGCGGCAGCGCTCGCAAACGCGATGGCGAGCCCCAACATGCGACTGGTCTTCATGGATACCTCCGGGCGCGGTAGAGTAGCGGCAGACCTTTGGTGCGAAAGGCCACGCCGTCGCAGCAGAGCGGGTCTTGGCGGGCAATCCGCCCCCAAACCTGCCGACCAGGACGGATGGGGGACTTCGCGACCCCGCCCGCGGCAAGGGTGACGCGGCGCTCCGCGGGGCGGGTCCTTCTCGCCGAGGCGCCCGTCCTATGGTGCCCGCCGCAGCGGTGCCGCCGGGGTCGCTTCGCGCCCGGCGGTCGGGTCTGGAGTCAGGCGCAGGACACGACGACGGTGCAGGCCGATCGCGGTGAGCGGGTTCCGAAAGGGCAAGGCCGCTGCGGAGATCGCGGACAGCTCGTTCGACGACGGCAGCCTTCGCGTCGCAGTGCGATGATGCGCGCTCTCTCATCGGAGCGGCCCCATGAAAGCCATCTCGCTCGCTGAAGCTGCAGCGCTGGTCCGGCCGACCGACACGCTCGCGGTTCCGCTCGGCCCCGGTCAGCCGACCGCATTGCTGCACGCACTCGGTGAACGCGACGATTGGCGAGATCTCGCCGTCTTCGGCGCGCTGCTCGTCGACTTCTTCCCGCTCTTCACGCGCAAGGGCGTGCGCTTGCTGTCGGGATTCTTCGGACCGGTCGAGCGCGCACTGGTCGCAGCCGGCCACGCCGTGCACTTCATCCCGTCCGACTTTCGGCGCTTTGCGAAACTCGCGCGCAGCATGGCGCCGCGCGTGATGGCGACCGCCGTTGCGCCGCCGGATGCCGACGGATTCATGAGCCTCTCGCTGCACGCGGGCGCCTCGGTCCACGAACAGCTCCGCTGCGGCCGTGATCCCCAGCGCGTGCTCATCGCCGAGGTGAATCGCAACCTGCCGCGCACGCTCGGTCTGCCGCCGCGGTTCCCGCACGCGCTCCATGAGAGCGAGGTCGACTTCGTCGTCGAGAGCGAGCGGCCGGTGATCGCGCTGCCGGAAGCACCGCCCGACGCTTGCGAGCGTCGCATCGCGGAGCATGCGCGCGCATTCATCGCCGACGGCGCCACGCTGCAGACCGGCATCGGCGGCGTGCCGAGCCTCGTCGCGCAAATGCTGGCCGACGGCACCGGTGGTGACTACGGCATCCACTCCGAGATGTTCACCGACGGGCTGATGCACCTGCACCAGGCCGGCAAGGTCACGAACCGCAAGGGACTGCACGACGGCTTTTCGATCGCCACCTTCGCGATGGGCACGCGCGCGCTCTACGACTGGCTCGAAGGCAACGAACTCGTGCGCTTCCTGCCGGTGGACCAGGTGAACGAGCCCGCGCTGATTGCGCGCAACCGTGCGCTGATCTCGATCAACGGCGCGCTCTCGGTCGATCTGGTGGGGCAGGTCGTGGCCGACCGGATCGGCGAGCGCGAGCACTCGGGCATCGGCGGGCACGAGGATTTCGTGACCGGCGCTGCGTTCTCCGAGGGCGGCCGTTCGCTGATCTGTCTGCCGTCCACCGCCAACACGGCGAAGGGATGCATCTCGCGGATCGTCGCCGACTTTCCGCTCGGCACCTGCATCACAACACCGCGCCATCAGGTGGACGTGATCATCACCGAGTACGGCGCCGCAGAGCTCGCCGGCAAGACCGCCGCGGAGCGCGTGTCGGCGCTGGTTGCGATCGCGCACCCCGCGGTGCGCGACGCGCTCCGCGCGCGTGTCGCCGAACTCCCGCTGATTCCGAGCGAGGCGACCGCGGCGGGTGCGTAGATGAGCGCCGAGGCGCCGCCGGACGCCTATCGCAGCGCGGTCGCGCAGCTAGGCGCTGCCACGCTCGCGGCACTCGAAGGCATGGAGCTGGCCGAGCGCCAGCTGCATCCGCCGCAGATTCCGCGGCTGCGCCAGCTGCTCGGCGTTCCGCGCGATCGTCTCGAAGAGGCGCTCGAAACCTTCGGAGCGTGCGCGCCCGACGACCCGGTGCTGCGCACCTTCCACGATCGCCTCGCGCAGGGCGCGGGCGAAGCGCTCGACGCGCTGCGCCTCTTCGTAGATCCGGGAGCGCCACACGAAGCGACCGCGCGCGTGCTCGGTAGCCTCAGCCGACACCGCCGTGCGCAGGCGACGCTGTACTCGCTGCGCGCCGTGCTTCCTGCGCTCGGCGCGTACTTCGTCGAGCCCGCGCTGCGGGGACGCGCGGCGAGCTTCGATCCCGAACCGGCGGCGGAGCTGCGCGTCGGCCTGATGGAAGCGCCAGGCGCGAACGGCGATCGCGGCGGATTCTCGCTCTATGTCCCCGAATGGTGTGATGGGCAGACGCCGTGGCCGCTGGTCGTCGCGCTGCACGGCGGCTCCGGCCACGGCCGCGACTTCCTGTGGAGCTGGCTGCGCGAAGCGCGTGGGCGTGGCTTCCTGCTGCTATCGCCGACGTCGCTCGGCCCAACGTGGTCGCTCGATGCGCCGGCACTCGACGCGTCGCGGCTCGCCTCGATGGTGGAGTTCGTCGCGCAGCACTGGCCGGTCGATCGCGCGCGCATCCTGCTGACGGGGCTCTCGGATGGCGCCACTTTCACGCTGCTCGCAGGCTTGCTCGAAGGCGCCCCGTACACCGCACTCGCGCCGGTGTCCGGTGTGCTGCATCCGGCGAACATCGGCAATGGCAATCTCGGTCGCGCGCGCGGCCGACGCATCCATCTGTCGCACGGCGCGCTCGACTGGCTGTTCCCGATCGCGCTGGCGCGCCTCTCGCGCGACGAACTCTCCGGCGCCGGCGCGGATCTCGTGTACCACGAGATCGAGGACCTCTCGCACACCTATCCGCGCGACGAGAACGACCGGATCCTCGGCTGGTTCGATCCGGCGCTCGCGCTGCCGGCCTTGTGATCTCGCCGCTCGCCGTTGGCTCGCTACGCGGGATTGCCGGCCTTGTGATCTCGCCGCTCGCTGTTGGCTCGCCACGCGGGATTGCCGGCATTGTGATCTCGCTGCTCGCCGTTGGCTCGCTACGCGGAATCTAGGCAGAGGCTCGAGGCGGTGTTAGTCGCCGAGAACGCGCTCCAGTTCGGCGAGGTCCGCGATCCGATGATCGGGCCGCGCGCCGGTGTGCCTTGCGAGCGCGGTGTCCGGATCAGCGATGCAGCGCGTGATCCACACCGTGCGGATGCCGACCGCCGCCGCGCCGGCCACGTCGGCCTTCAGGTTGTCGCCGACGTGCACGGCTTCTCCGGGCGCGACGCCGAGCGCGGCGAGCGTCGACTCGAAGATCTCGCGGCGCGGCTTGCGCCATCCGTGGTCGGCCGAGATCACCACCGCATCGAGCGACGCACGCAGCTGCGTCGCATCGAGGATCGCGAGCGCCGTCGGCGTCCACGTCCAATTCGAGCAGAGCCCGATCTGGAAACGCTCGTGCAATCGCGCGAGCACTGCGGCGTGATGCGCCGGCGCCACCGCGATCGACGCGAGCATGCCCATGTGTACGTCGGTAAGGATCGCGGGGAGTTCGGGATCGTCCAGCCCGAGCGCCGTCGCGACGCGCGCGAAGCGATCGAGCGTCGTGACCTCGCGATCGCGCTCCCAGTGCGTCTCACGCCACTCGCGATCCACCGCGGCGAGCGCGCGGACGAACTCGTCGAACCCGATCGGCGCGCGCGCGCGGAGTGCCTCGTGTAATGCACCGGTCGTCGACATCAACAGCCGGCCGTCGATCTCGACGCGCGGCAGCGTGTCCATCGGCAGGTCGACGAGCGTGTCGAAGAGATCGAAAATGACGGCGCGGGTCGGCATGACGAGCGAATCGGATAGCATCGGCCGCGGATGGCTGCGATCGAAGTGGATGCGGTGAGCAAGCACTACGGCGACGCCGTCGCCGTGGACCGCCTCTCGTTGCGCGTCGAAGCGGGTGAGTTGCTGGCGCTAGTGGGCGGCTCGGGCAGCGGCAAGACGACCACGCTGAAGATGGTGAACCGGCTGATCGAGCCCGATGCCGGCACGATCCGCATCAACGGTCGCGACATTCGAAGCGAGCCCGCGCCGCAGCTGCGCCGGCGCATCGGGTATTGCTTCCAGCAGATCGGGCTGTTTCCGCATTTGTCGGTCGCGGAGAACGTCGCGGTGACGCCGCAGCTGCTCGGCTGGCCACCCGCGCGGATTCGCGCGCGTGTCGACGAGCTGCTGGCGCTGGTCGAGTTGGAACCTGCGACGCATCGCAATCGCGCGCCCTCGCAACTGTCGGGCGGCCAGCAACAACGCGTAGGTCTCGCCCGTGCGCTCGCGGCCGAGCCCGAAGTGCTGCTGATGGACGAGCCGTTCGGCGCGCTCGATCCCCAGACGCGCGAGACGCTGCAGGAGCGCTTCCAGACGATTCGGCGTGCGCTCGGCGTGACGACGCTCTTCGTCACGCACGACATGGGGGAAGCGCTCGCGCTCGGCGATCGCATCGCGGTGCTGGATCGCGGTGCGCTGGTGCAGAGCGGCACGCCGGCGGAACTGTTGCGCAGCCCGGCGACCGAGAGCGTCGCGCACCTCGTCGCGACACCGCGCCGCCACGCGGAACGCGTCGACGCGCTGTTGCGTGCAGCGGAGCGCCCCGCGTGAGCGATCTGTTCGCGCTGCTTCCGGAGTATGCGGGCGCACATCTCGAGTTGTCGCTCGCGGCGCTCGCGATCGCGACGGCGATCGCGGTGCCGTTCGGCATCGCAGTGACGCGCCGGCCGGGGCTCGCGCCCGCGCTGCTCGGCGCGGCGGGCGTCATCCAAACCGTGCCGAGCCTCGCGCTGCTGGCGTTGATGGTGCCGCTCTTCGCGGTGGTCGGCGGTTTCAGTGCCCGCCATTTCGGGATCGAAATCCGCGCGATCGGCGCGGGCCCCGCGCTCGTCGCGTTGGTGCTCTACGGCGTGCTGCCCATTCTGCAGAACACCGTCGCAGGTCTGCGCGGCGTCGATCCCGCCGCGCGCGAAGCGGCGCGCGCGGTGGGCATGACGCCGAACCAATCGCTGTGGCGCGTCGAGCTGCCGCTGGCACTGCCGGTGCTGGTGGCGGGCGTCCGAACTGCGGCGGTGTGGATCGTCGGCACCGCGACGCTCTCGACGCCGGTCGGCGCGACCAGCCTTGGGAACTTCATCTTCAGCGGACTGCAGACGCGCCGCTTCGCGGCGGTGTGGCTCGGCTGCCTCGCGTCCGCGGCGCTGGCACTGGTGATCGACCGCGCGATCCGACTGCTCGAGCAGGGGTTGCAGCAGCGCCGCAGGGCCTTGCTTTGGGCATCACTTGCGCTCTTCGCGACGCTCGTCGCCGGGATCGCGGTCGCGCGCGCGCACATCGCTCCGAGCGGCGCGGCGCCGGTCGTGACGATCGGCGCCAAGAGCTTCACCGAGCAGTACGTGCTCGCCGAGTTGATGGCGGGCTTCGTCGAACGCGGCACCGGCGTGCGCGCGAAGACCTTGCCTTCGCTCGGCTCGACGGTGCTCTTCGACGCGCTCCGCAATGGCGAGATCGACGTCTACGTCGACTACTCGGGAACGCTGTGGTCGAGCGTGATGCACCGCAGTGGTGCTCCCGGCAGCCGCGAAGCGGTGCTCGACGACGTTCGTCGCACACTCGCAGCCGAACACGGCATCACGGTGGCCGCGGCGCTCGGCTTCGAGAACACCTACGCGCTCGCGATGCGCGCGAAGCGCGCCGAGGAGCTGCACATCGAAACCCTGAGCCAGCTGGCGGGCGCGGCGCCCGAACTCGAGATCGGCGCGGACTACGAGTTCCTGTCGCGACCCGAGTGGCGCGCGCTGGTCGCCGCCTACGGTTTTGCGTTCCGGAAGTCGCGCAGCATGGATCCGTCGCTGATGTACCAGGCCGCGGCGGCAGGCGAAGTCGACGTGATTTCTGCGTTCTCGACCGATGGCCGCATCGCCGCGTTCGACTTGCGCATGCTGCGCGATGATCGCGGCGTGATTCCGCCCTACGACGCGGTGGTGTTGGTTGGCGCGCGTCTTGCGCGCGAGCGCCCCGAGGTGGCCGCGCAGCTCGCGCGGCTCGCCGACGCGATCGACGCGGCGACGATGCAGCAGATGAACGCGGCGGTGGATCAGCAGGGGCGGGCGCCAGCGGACGTCGCGCGCGAGTGGCTGAGCGCCCACCCGGACTAGCGCGAACGCATCCGCTTGCGCGCACGCGCGATCGCCACGTACCGGGCGGCCGGGGGGTTCACCCGGATCGCCGCCGATCTGGGAACCTTCGCTGCGGGCCGGCTCAGTGACTGTCGAAGGCCTGCGCGAAGATCGGACCGCCGGCATCGAGCAGCACTTCCTGCGTCGTGAGCGCGGACTGGATCGAGACCGGCCGCGTTGCTGCGCCGGTCCACAGCAACTTCTCGCCGGCGGTGTCGAGCAGTGCGAGATCGAGTCGGATCAGCAGCAGCCCCGAGTTCGTGATCGTGAAACGGTGCAGCGTCCCGTACAGCACGTAGCCGTCGAGTCCCGCGCGCGCCGCCGCGTGGACCGCGGAGAGCGCGTCGTCGTACGCATGCGGCGCGGCGTCGCGCACCGCCTCGAAGCCGACGACCGAATAGCCGCGGCGCTGCAGTTCGGCGCCTGCGCGCTGCTGCAACACATCGGCCACCGTCGCCGGCGGCGCTCCGAACTCGTCGCCCGCAGCGCGCGCGAGATCCTTGAGCGGGTTCGCGTTCTGCAGCCGCAGATCCTGGTTGGTGTCGTTGTCGATCGGTAGCACTGCGATCGGTCGCGTCGGATCGAGTTCCGGCAACGCACCGCGCGGCAGCGCCGAGAGCGCACGCGGGTCGCGCGCGCCGAACGGTCCGCCCGCGCAGCCGAGCAGCGGTAGCAATGCGAGCAGCGCTGCCGCGGCCGCGACTGCGCGACGTCGCTCGCGCAGTTGCGCCGCGACTCCGATTGCCGCCCAGATCGCTGCCGCAAGCGCGACACCGACGGGTCCCGCCGGCAGGTCGGCGCGATAGGCGACGGCGAAGCCGCCGACGAACGCGATCGCCGCGATCGCCGCCGAGATCGCAAACGCGCTCGCGATGCCGGGCGCGATGCGCAGCGCTGCGAGCGCAGGAAGCACCAGGAAGCCGAACACGACGAGCGGTCCGACATTCATCACGCCGAGCGCGATGCTGCCGCCGAGCAACGCGTAGAGCAGCGCGTCGTAGCGCAGCGGATTGCGATCGATCGTGCGCGCGAACTCGGGATCGAACGCGGTGAGCAGCAACTCGCGGCGGAACAGCACGAAGAGCGCGGCGACCGTCGCCATCGCCGCGCCGATCGCCCAGAGATCGCGAACGGTGATCGCGAGCACCTCGCCGCGCAGCAGATTCGACATCTCGAGATCGCCGGTCGGGTTGACCGAGACGAAGAGTACGGTCGCGGCCGAGGTGATCGCGAAGAGCGCCCCGACGCCCCATTCGGCCGGTACGCGCGCGCGGCGCCGCCCGACGAGCAGGAAGGCGAGCGCTGCGAAGGTGGCGCACAGCGACCCGGCGAGCGCGACGAAGTGCGCGGTCTGGCCCTCCGCGTGCGCGTGGCCGGTGAGCCAGAAGACACCCGCGATCCCCGCAGCGCTGGCTTGCGGCAACGCAACGCCGATCAGCACCAGCCGTCGCAACACCAGGTAGATGCCGAGCACCGAACACAGCAGCGCGACGCCGAGACCGCCGAGGATTGCGTTGCGGAACAGGAAGTCGGGAGAGAAGAACTCCATCACGTCGCCCCCTCCAACACCACGCGACCCTCCTCGACCGTCGCGATCCGGTCGAAGCGACCCGCGACCGCATGCAAGTGATGCGTGACCATCCACACCGCGAGATGACGCGTGTGCGCGAGCTGGCCGAGCAGGTCGAGCAGCGATCGCTCCGCCTCCGGGTCGACGCCCGCCGTCGGTTCGTCGAGCAGCAGCAACTCGGGATCCGTAGCGAGCGCGCGCGCCAGCAACACGCGCTGGCGCTGTCCGCCCGACAGCGCGGCGTAGCGCTGCTGCGCGAAGCCGGCGGCGCCGCAAGCTTCGAGTGCCGCGCGCGCGCGTTCGCGATCCGTGTTGCGAATCCACTGCCAGGGCCGGAGGTCGCGCACGGCGCCCATCCTCACCACGTCGGCGCCCGAGAGGGGGTAGAGCGGATCGAGGGTTTCGCGCTGCGGCACGTAGCCGATCCGCAGTCCGGCGCGGCGTTCGACGCGTCCCGCGAGCGGCGACAGCAGCCCGAGGATGCCGCGCATCAGCGTCGATTTTCCGCTGCCGTTCGCTCCGACCAGCACGACGAATTCATCGGCGTGGATCACGAGGGACGCACGACGCACGATCGCACGTCCCTCGTAGCCGAAGTCGGCAGCCTCGAGCGTGATTAGCGGCGCGACGGCTTCACCCATCAGCCGCCGGCGCCGCCGCGAACCGCAGCGACCAGAGCCTGCAGGTTCGCCTCGATGAACTCCACATACGTGGTAGCGGGCGGCAGTCCACCCGTCAGCGTCGCGATCGACACGACGCGCGCGCCGCTGCGCTCGGCCACCGTCTGCGCGAGCGGCATCTCGTAGGCGACTTCGCGAATCACCAGCTGCGCCTGCTCGCGCTTCATCGTGTCGAGGAGTTCTTCGAGATGGCCGGACGTCGCGGGCACGCCGGGCTTGGTCTCGATCGTGCCCACCAACTCGATGCCGTAGCGATCGGCGAGGTAGATCAGGTCCTGATGATACGAGACGGCCTTCACGCCGCGCAGCGGGGCGGCGAGTCGTTCCCACTCGGGAATCTTCGCGTCGAGCACGGCCGTGAAATGCGCGAGGCCTTGCTGGTACGCGCTCGCGCCTTCTGGATCGACGCGCTCGAGTCCCTCGGCGATCGCGCGCGCCATCTGCTTGCCGCGCACCGGATCGAGGTTGAAGTGCGGATTGCCGAGCGGGTGCAGTTCGCCCTGCGAGCGATTCTGGCTGCTCGGCACTTCGAGCGGCTGGATGTAGACGGACGCGTCGATGTACGCCGGCCCCGTCGGCAGGATCTTCGGATTGCTGGCGACTTCGAGCAGTGCTGGCAGGAACGCGTGTTCGAGGCCGAGCCCCTGCACGATCAGCGCATCGGCGCGATTCAGCTTCGTCACGAAGCTCGGCTTCACGGGAACCTTGTGGGGATCCTGACCACCCTCGGCGATCGTGACGACCTCCACGCGCTCGCCGCCGATCTGGCGCGCCATGTCGGCGACATCCGGCAGTGACGCGACGACGCGGAGCGCGGCCGTCGCGGGTTGCGCCGCGCAGAGCAGCAACCCGATCGCGAGAATCCGACTAACGAGCGGCAAAGCCATGGCTGTGACTCCCTAGGAATCCGATCCATTGCAGGGTGATTTGGTAACCGTCGCGGCCGGCGTCGGCGTCCTGGCTCATCGCGTCGCCTTGCAGGCGCAGCAGCTGGAACTCCGACGGCTTCCACGTCGCGAAGGCAGAGAGCGTTCGCTGCCGAGCCGTCGGCCCGGCGATGTTCTCGGCGTAGTCGCCGCGCAGACCGAGCGAGTAGCTCCGCCCAAGATACGCCTCGGCGTATGCGTAACCGCCGTTGCGATGGAACCGCTGCGAGCCGAAGATCGCCTCGCCGGTGTCGGGATCGATGCCCTGCTCGATGTCGCTGAAGCGCTCGCTGTTCCAGTACCACTCGCTTCCCACCACGAGACCCTGATAGAAGCCACTCGTGCCGGGCTGGTGTCGCAGCGTCACGTCGACACCGAAGAGATTGCGGGTGGTGTCCTGATGGATCGTGAACCAGGTGCCGCCAACTTCGAGATTCAGCGTGTCGCTGAGGTCGAAATAGGTCGAAGGATGCACCAGCCAGGTCAGCTCGTTGAAGCTGCGACTGCCGTCGAATCCGTTGTCCTGGAGATCTTCGCGATTCTCGGCGCCGATCGAGTTGTAGAGTCCGGTCGTGACGCGAACGTAGTGATCGATCGGCGCCAGCCACGTGACCTCGGCGCCCTCGGCGTTGGCCTCACCGCCGAACATGCGATCGATCGACTCGGGGCGATTCGTGAACGGCAATTGCTCGTCGTGCCAGTGCGGCATCCGCCCGACGTCCGCGTGGAAGCGCCCGCCCTTCAGCGTCAGGTTCCAGGGCAGCGAGGTGGTGACGAGCGCCGCCTCCTCGAGGCCGAAACCCTCGTTGCTCGTCGCATTGATGCTCGCGAAGCCGCGCAGGAAGGGATCGATCGGCGCCGAGATGAAGAGCTCTCCGCTCTGCAGCGAGAAGTCGTACCCGGGATCGAGGTTGCCGGTGCTGAACTCGGTATCGACGACGAAGGAGATCGCGGGGTTGTCGGCGTTGACCGGTGCGATGCGCGGACCGCTCCGTGCGGCGCTCGCGGTCGTGCTCGAGCCGCTCTCGATGCGGTCGACCTTGTCGGCGAGCTTCTCGAGCGCCGCGCGAGTGGCGTCGAGCTGGGCACGCGTCGCGCCGAGTTCCGACTGGGTCTTCTCGAGCTCGGCCTTCACCTTGTCGAGCTCATCATCTGAGTTGTTGGCGTTCGCGCGGGGTGCAACGCCAACGAGGGCGGTCAGCGCGGACAGCATGGCCACGGAGCGCGCAAGGCGCCTTGCCCGCCCAATCCTTCGATTGGTGGAATGCACGTCGCTCCTCCTGCGACCGGCGCCCGTGCAGGATGCTGGTCGCGAGGCGATTTGCCGGGAACGCAAGCGTTCCACAGCGGATCGCGATGCTGTCTGGGATGAATGCCTAGACGAGCTTCGAGGGCGGCGTCGGCGGAGCGCGCGGGCCGCTGGCGCCGAGATCGAGCCGGGGAACCGGCTGGATGGGCGTCGCGAGAGCGAGTGCGGAAGGAAGAACGAACGCGTCGAGAACCGCGATCGGGGCCGTGGCCATCGCAAAACGCGACTGGTTCGCAGCGCGGCAGAGCGGGCACAGATGCGCGTGGTGGGAGCCGGGCGTCGCGGCGCCCGATTCGGAAGCGAAGCGGGTGGTGGCGCCGTTGAACTCGCCGGCTGCGGCGGCGGCGCCGTGCAGCGGCTGGCCAGCGAATAACGCGAGCAGAGCGGCGGCGGTGACCGCCGCGATCCGCGCACGCTGCGCAGCCAGCACCTTCAGGCGGACGCTGCCTTCTTCGCGCCGCCGGAGACGGCCTTGCGGACGCGTCGCTTCAGCGCGAGGCCCTCGGGCGGAAGCTTCACGTCAGCCGTGCCGAGCAGGAAGGCATCGAGACCGCCGACCTTCTTCACGGTGCGCAGCGCGCGTGCCGTCACGCGCATTCGCAACGAGTGGCCGAGCGCGTTCGAGAGCAGCGTCACGTTCTGTAGATTCGGAGCAAAGGTCCGACGCGTGCGCCGGTTCGAGTGCGAGACGTTGTTGCCGGTCTCGACCTTGGATCCCGTCAGCTCACAGCGGCGCGGCATCGCGACCCCCTACTTCTTCGAGCCGTAGCGGCGCCGGAAGTCGTCCACCTTGCCGCCGCGCGTCGTATCGCGGAGCTGACCCGTCCAGAACGGGTGGCTGACGTTCGAGATTTCGAGGCGCACCACGGGGAGCGTCTCGCCCTCGACTTCGCGGCTCTCGGCCGACTTCAAGGTCGAACGCGTCACCCACTCGGTGCCGGTGGCGCTATCGACGAAAATCACCTTGTGGTAGTCCGGATGAATCTCGGGCTTCATGGCGTCCTCATGACTCGGCGGGGCGCTACCAGCTCGACTTGCGCACACCGGGGAGATGACCCGCGAGCGCCAGCTCGCGCAGCATGATGCGCGAGACGCCGAACTTCTTGTAGAAGCCCCGCGAGCGGCCCGTGAGCGCACAGCGGTTGTTCTTGCGCGTCGGGCACGAGTTGCGCGGCAGTTTCGCGAAGGAAGCCTGCGCGGCGATCTTGTCGTCGATCGACACCGCGGGGTCCTGGAGCTTGGCGCGCAGCGCCGCCCGCTTGTCCTTGAACTTGGCGATCAGCACCTTGCGCTGCAGATCGCGGTGAACCTGGGAAGTCTTGGCCATCGATGGTTTCCTGGTCTGTTTTGAAGCGGCGGCTATTTAGCACAGCAAGTGGCGTCTGCTCAGGGGTCTTCGGGCGAGCGCGTCGACTAGGCGGGTCGCAACGCGCGAAGCGCCACCGAAGCGAAGAAGGCCGCGACCGCGACGAGGACGATCGCCCCCCCAGCCGCGAGGTCGAAGCGGTAGGCCAGAACGAGTCCCAGCACGCCGGCGCTCGCCCCGAGGCTGGTCGATAGCAGGATCTGGCCCCGGTACTGGCTGGCCCACAGCGCGGCCGTAGCGGCGGGGATCACCAGGAGTGCTTCCACCAGCACCACGCCGACCAGCCGGACACCGATCACGACGGTCACGGCCAGCAGCACCAGCAGCGCCGAGTTGAGCGCGTCGACCGGGTGGCCGTAGGCCCGCGCCACCTCCTCGTCGAAGGCCGCGAAGAAGAGCGGCCGGAACGCGATCGCCAGCGCGCCGAGCACGGCCGCGCCGAGCGCGCCGAGCGTCGCGAGTTCCTGACCCGAGACGGCCAGCACGTTGCCGAACAGGTACCCGAACAGGTCCTGCTGGTAGCCGCGCTGCAGGCTGAACAGCACCACGCCGAGCGCCATCGAGCCCGAAAAGAAGACGCCGATGATGGTGTCTTCCGACAACACCTGCCGACGGCCGATCGCGGCGATCGCCAGCGCGACCGCGATCGAGAACGCCGCGCCGGTCGCGAGCGGCGACACGCCCAGCACGATCCCGAGCGCGACGCCGCCGATCGCCGAGTGCGAAATCCCGACGCCGATGAACGCCAGGCGTCGCAACACCACGAAGAAGCCGAGCGCGCCGCACACGATCCCGATCAGCACCGCCGCCACCAGCGCCCGCTGCATGAACGCGAACTCGAACATCAATCGGGCCGCCCCAGCTTGTCGTGATGCGCGATCTCGCCGGCGATGAAGTTGAACTCGCACGAGTACGCCTCGCGCAGCGCGTGACTGTGCACGACTTCGTCCGGGTTGCCGTGCACGTGCATCGTGCGATTGATGCAGACGAGTTCGTCGGCGGCCGCGGCGAGCGCGAGCAGGTCGTGTGACACCGCGATCACCGCGAGTCCGAGTTCGCGCTGCAGTTCGCGCAGCAGCGCGTAGAAGGCCTGCTCGGCCGGCAGGTCGAGTCCGATCGTCGGCTCGTCGAGCACCAGCAACCGCTCGCTCGCGCACAGCGCCTGCGCCAGCATCACGCGCCGCTGCTCGCCGCCCGAGAGCGCGCCGATCGACCGCTCCGCGCGATCGCCGATCCCGACCCGGGCCAGCGCATCGGCAACCGCCTTGTGATCTTCGCGACGCGGCCTTCGCCAGGTGCCGAAATGGGCGAGTCTCCCCATCAACACCACATCGCGCACGCGCGCCGGAAACCTCGGGGCGATCGCGTAACGCTGCGGCACGTAGCCGATCTGGCGCGCCACGTCCGCGGACGCTCCAGCCGGTCGACCGAGCACCTCGATGCGGCCCGCCGCGATCGGCACGAGCCCGAGCATCGCGCGCAGCAGCGTCGTCTTGCCGGCGCCGTTGGGTCCGACCACGCCGAGGAAACGCGCAGCGCGCAACTGGAACGAAATCCGCTCGAGCACGCGCCGCCCGTGAACGACCACGGAGACGTCGTCGCAGCGAACGACGATTTCGGCTTCGTGCGGCAGAACGCTCACGGCGCCGCGCCTCCGAGCGCGCGGGCAAAGGCGCTGGCATTCCAGCGCATCAGGCCTTCGTAGCTGGCGCGCGCGGGATCGCTCGGATCGCCGTTCGGATCGACCGTGACGACCGCGGCACCGAGATCGCGCGCCAGCATCTCGGCAATGCGCGGGCTGAGCTGCGGCTCGATCAGGATCGCGGGCAGGTGCGCCTCGCGCGCACGTCGTGCGAGCGCGCCGAGTTCGCGCGGTGTCGGCTCCTCGCCGGGCGCTTCTTCGATGACACCGACTTCGTGGAGATCGTAACGACGTGCGAAATAGCGCCACGCGCCATGGAACGCGAGGAAGTCGCGCCCGTGACCCTTCAGCGCGGCGCGGATCTCGAGGTCGAGCGCCGTCAACCGCAAGGCGAGTCGGTCGCGCGACGCGCCGTAGTCCGCGGCACCGGAGGGGTCGAGTGCGGCGAGCTTCGCGGCGAGCGCGGGAACCAGCACGTCGCGCACGAGGATCGGATCGAGCCACGCGTGCGGATCGAGGCGGTGCGCGGCGTCGTGGGACTCCGCCTCGACGTGCCCACCCGGAACGGCGGGCAGCGGATCGAGACCCGGGAGATCGAGCAGCGTCAGCCGCGCGGGCTGGGCCGCAGCCGCCGTGAGCAGCGGATGGAGCCAACCGTCGAGACCGCCGCCGACTTCGACGACGAGACGCGCGGCCGCGAGTGATTGCACGTCGCTCGGCTGCGGCTCGAAGGTGTGCGGGCTCGCGCCGGGCGGAACGAGCACGGAGACGACGACGCGTTCGCCGCCGAGTTCGCGAACCAGCAGCGCGAGCGGCTGGATCGTCGTGACGACGGGCAGCGGCTGCGCCGCCGCGGCGGCGCCCGCGAGCGTCGCGAACGCGACGAGCAGCCCCGCCCTCGCACTCATCGCATCACGCGCAGGTTCACGCGTCCGTTCGATCCCGGCTCGACCACGTAGTTCTCGATGCGCGGCAGGATGCGCTCGAGCGTCTCGAGATAGAGGCGATCCTCGGTGACGCCGGGCGCGCGATCGTGCTCGCGCGCGATCGACTGGAAGCGCTCGGCTTCGCCGGAGGCGATTTCGATGCGGCGGTGGCGGTCGCCGGTCGCCTCGGCGACGCGTCGCTGTGCTTCGCCCTGCGCCTCGGCCACCACCTGCGCTTTGTAGGAACGCGCCTCGAAGATCGCGCGCTCGCGATCCGCGTTGGCGTTCTGCACCTCCTGGAACGCGTTGCGCACTTCGCCTTGCAGCGGCGGCGCCAGCTCTTGCACGCCGACCGCCTGGATCTGGATGCCGACGCCGTGCGCGTCGATGATCTGCTGCACGCCCTTGCGGACGAACTCGGTGAGCTCGCGGCGCTTCGTGGTCAGGATCGCGTCGACGCCTTCCGAGACCAGGTACTCCGACAGCACGCGCTCGCCCGCGCGGCGCAGCAGCTCGCGCGGCGACTCGTGGGAAAGTTGCAGGTCGGTGAGGCTCTTGATGCTGTACTGGATGTCGAGGCGGCCCGTCACCACGTTCGTGTCACCGGTCAGCCACAGATCCGAGATCGGAGCGGCACCGGGCT
Source organism: Deltaproteobacteria bacterium (assembly GCA_031362725.1). Lineage (GTDB taxonomy): Bacteria > Myxococcota_A > UBA9160 > UBA9160 > PR03 > PR03. The sequence continues at coordinate 22,776 of JANLTC010000329.1, forward strand.
GCTCCAGCATCCGGTAGCCGACCGGCATCGTGAAGTTCGTCGCGGTCTTTTCGACGACGACGCGCCCGACCGGCCACGGCGGATTCCAGTGGATGCCCGGCAGCTCGTCGCGGCCGACCACCTTGCCCAGCACGAAGGCCACGCCGCTCTGATCCGACTCGACGCTGTAGACACCCGCTGCCAGCCATGCGAGCAGCAGCAGCGGCGCGACGCCGACCCCGAGCAGCCTTTGCAGCCGCGCGCGCGTCACCGCGCGCTGCCCTCGGTTCCGGCCCCACGTCCCCCGACGCGCTTCGAAAGCAACAACTCGAGGATCGGTGAGTCGGCGGGAAGCACGAGTGTGGTGTTGTCCTTCAGCACCTTCTCGTAGCTCTCGAGCGTGCGGATGAAGCGGTAGAAATCCTCGTGACCCCGATAGGCGTCGGCGTAGACACGCGCGGCCTCCGCCTCGCCTTCGCCCTTCAACCGCTGCGCCTCTGCTTCGGCGTTGGCGAGCGCGGTCGATCGCTCGCGGTCGGCTTCGGCACGGATCTTCTGCGCCGCGGCCTTGCCCTCGGAGCGATAGCCCCGCGCGATTCGCTCGCGTTCGGCGCGCATCCGCGCGAACACGCTCTGCAGGTTCTGCGCGGGATAGCCGAGCCGCGTCACACCGAAACTCGTCACCTCGATCCCGAAGTCGCGCAGCGCCGCGTCGTGGCAGGCCTGCTGGACGCGCTTCTCGACCTGTTCGAGACCGCCGCCGTCGGTCGGCGCGGGGACGACACTGGAGAACGGCAGGTTGCCGAGCGTGCTGCCGAGCTCCGATTGCACGAGCGCCGCGAGCCGCGCCTCCGCGGCTTCGCGCGTGCGCACCGAGTTCAGGAACTTCAGCGGATCGGCGATGCGCCACGAGACGTAGGTCGAAACGACCACGTTCTTCTTGTCGGAAGTGAGCAGCTCGGTCGACGGCTGCTCGGTGAAGAGCACGCGCTTTTCGAGCCGTGTCACGCGCTGGATCGGCGCCGGCAGCTTGCCGTGCAGCCCGGCATCGCTGAGTACCGCGACGGGACGCCCGAACTGGGTGATCACCGCGTGCTCCGTCTCGTCGACGACGAAGACCGCGCTGGCGATCGCGAAGAGCAGGGCCGTGACGGCGAGCAGAGCGAGAAGAGTCTTCATTGCGTGCGTGCGTCCTTGCGCCCGGCGGCGCCGCGAGGCGGTGTCTCGGGCAACACCAGGGGCGGCGGCGAAGCGCCGCCCACCCAGAGATCCACGTCGCCGCCGGAAGCACCGGCGGCGAGGATGAACTTGCGCGGCGCGGGGAGCGTGCGCTCGAGCGCCTCGAGCCACAGCCGCCGCTCGGTGAGATCGGGATACTGATCGTGAACACGCGCGATCCCGGCGAACGCGCCCGCCGTTCCATCCGCCAGCCGCGCGACCCGATTCGCCTCCGCATGCGCCGCTTCGGTGGTCGCCGCAGACTCGCCTTCGCCCTCGTTGTGACGCTCGGCGGCGTAGCCGTTGGCGTCGTGCACCTCGGTTTCGCGATCTTCGAGCGCGCTCGCGACATCGCGGAACGCGTCGTGGACGCTGGCCGGCGCGTGTACGTCGAGCAGCCGCGCGTCGAGCACGCGAAAGCCGAGATCGAGCGCCTCGACTTCAGCGGTCAGCACGTCGCGATAGGCGCGCTCGACCGCGAGGCGACCATCGGCATAGATCGCATCGATCGTGCGTCCCGTCGCGATGTCCACCAGCACGCTCCGCGCGCGGGCGCGGAGCAGGCCTTCGGCGCCCTCGAGTCCGAGCGTGAAGCGAGCCGGATCGACGACGCGCCACGACACCACCGAGCGCAGGTCGATGACGTTCTCGTCGGCGGTCAGGAAGAACGATTCATCGCCGATCGCCGAGCGATCGCCAGCGGCACTCCCCGCAAAGCCGACCGATAGCTGACGCACACCATCGACGTCGACGACGAAGCCGCGCCCGAGCGGCGCCGGCCAGTGCAGATGCAGGCCGGGTTCGAGATCGGTCGCGACGACGCGCCCAAAGCGCTGCACGACGCCGCGCTCGCCAGGACCGACGATCAGCACGACGCGCGCGACGCCGAACGCGAGCAGCGCCGCCGCAAGGGAAGCGAGCACCGGCGGCCTCGTGAGATCGCGCAGGCGCAGGCGCCGGAGCAGATCGCGTACGTCGCGGCCCTGCTTCGCGATGTCGCGTCGACCTTCGCGGAAGCGCGTGCGCTGGAAGCTGGCGCCCGCGATCGCAAGGAATGCAACGGCCGCCGTCACCTTCAGCAGTGCGAACGCACCGCTGTCGGCCGCGGCGGCACGCTGGAGCGCCGACGCGCGCACCGCTTCGAATGCAAAGGCGTCGAGCAGCAGACCCGCCGCGAGCGCGACGCCGATGATCGAAGCGAGATAGACACGCAACAGCCGACGGCCGAGCAGCTGCCCGACCACCGCGATCGTTGCTGCGTTGGTGCCCGGTCCGGTGAGCAGGAACACCAGCGCGGCGCCCGGCGAAAGACCCTTCGCGATCAGTGCGGTCGCGACCGGCGTCGAAGCACTCGCGCACAGATAGAGCGGCACGCCCACCACGACCATCGCGAGCATCGGCACGATGCCGCGGTCCCAACCGAGGATGCGCGAGAAGAAGTCGTTCGGCAGCAGAGCGCCGAGCAGACCGGTGAGCGCGATCCCGATCAGCAGCCAGAAGGCCAGCTCATCCGCCAGCGATCCAAAGCCATATCGAAGAATCGTCTGTCCGCGCTCGCGCAGCGAACGATCGGGCGGCGGTGCCGGTTCGACGCCGTGGTCGTGATCGTGATCGTGGGGTTCGGTCGCGAGCATGGACTCGATCTGCGGCGCGTCGTCGCGCACGACGATCGCGAGCATGCCGGCGACGATGGCAGAGAGGATCGCTGCGATCGGGCGCACGATCGCCATCACCGGGCCGAGCAGCCCGTAGGTGAGCGCGATCGAGTCGACGCCGGTTTCGGGCGTCGAGATCAGGAACGACGTGACTGCCGGACGACTCGCTCCCTTGCGACGCAGCTCTGCGGCCGCGGGCAGCACGCCGCAAGAACAGAGCGGAATCGGCGCGCCGAACAGCGCGGCGAGCAGCACAGAGCGCACGTTGTTCTTGCCGAGATGGCGCGAAACCAGGTCGCCGGGCAGGAACTCGTGGAGCAGCCCCGCGACGAAGAACCCGATCAGGATGTACAGCGAGCCCTCGTAGAGGACCCGCGCCGTCTCGGTACCGAGTGCGATCAGGAACGCGATCATCGCTGGACGCCGGCTCCCAACTTCGCTGAAGAGGGCAATGCAACGGACTTCACGCCGACACGACCTGCCGCGTCGCATCGGATGCGGGCAGCGCGGGTTCGCCCGGGCGGCGGTGGCGCGACAGGGTATCCCACAGGATCTCGTTGGCGTCGAGCGGCGGCGCCAGCCTCGCGCGATTCGCCCCGGTGATTGTCAGGTTGCGCGCCACGCGCGCGCGGCACGGCGCAGCGCAGATCTCCAGCCCGCCACGTCGGTGCGAACGATCCGGCGCCGAACGCCGCGCGGCGGGGAGAGCGCTTCGAACTCGGCGACGCTCGCGACCAGCCGAGCGGGGCCGGCATCGGACGCGGAGTCGCCGCTCGCTTCGCGCCGGACGAGCCGCGCGAGCGTCGTGGCCCGCCGCGCGCGCGTCTCGACGATCCAGACCGGGACGCCGCGCTGCTTCGCCAGACGCAACACCGCTCTGCGCTGCTGGCGGCGTGCGTAGGTCGCGTCGAGCACGGCGACCCGTCCGGCATCGATCACCGCGGCGGCGCGCGTCAGGATCGCTGCGTACACGCGGTCGCGCGCGGCCGGCGCGTAGAGTCCCGCTGCGACACCGCTGCGATCCGTAGCAGCCATGCCGCGCATTCGCTTCCGGACGCGATCGGAAGCGATCACGACGCCGCCGGTCGCGTCCGCGACGATCTCCGCAGCGCTGCTCTTGCCCGTACCGATGATGCCCGCCATCAGCACGACGGCGCCGATCGGCCGCGGCGCGAACGCGCGCACCGCGAGCGCGAGATGGCGCCGCGCGCTCTGCGCCGCGGCGCTGCGCTGGGGGGCGGAAATCGCGGGATCGTCGGCGGCGATCGCGGCGACCTTCGCGCGCACCGCCGCGCGATAGCTCAGGTAGTAGTCGAGCACGCGGTAGAGATCGAAGTCGTCGGCGCATGCTGCGTAGACGCGCAGAAAGCGTTCGGCGAGTCGCGCGCGGCGGCGGTAGAGCAGATCCATCGCGAGGAAGGCGACTTCGGCCGCGGCGTCGATGCGGCGCAGCTCGTCGTTGAACTCGATGCAGTCGATCAGCGTCGGCTCGTCGCGACCCGGCTCGAACCAGACGTGTTGCAAGTGCACGTCGCCGTGGCCGTCGACCGCCCGGCCCGCCACGCGCCGCGTCTCGAAATCGGCTCGATGGGCGAGCGCGAATGCGCTCGCTTGCGCGGATAGCGTCGACCAGGTTGCGCGGGGATAGAGGCGACCGGCGCCGGTTTCGAGCAGCCGCAGATTCTCCGCGACCGGGGCCTGCACGCGCGCGAGCCAGGCGGCGCGCGACCAGGGGCTCGGCCGGCCGAGGCTGTGTTGCTGATGGAAGCGGGCGAGGCGCAGCGCCACGGCGTCGAGCTGCGCGGGGCGCAGCGCGCCGCGCGCGAGCATCGACAGCGCGTCGCAGCGCGCCGGCAAGCGCCGCATCACGACGACGTGCTCGCGCACGGCATCGAGCTTGCGCGCTTCGGGGTCGATCGCGCCGACTCGGAAGCCGCCGCGCGCGGGCTCGATCGGGGCGATGCCGAGGTACACGCTCGCCGCGAGGCGCCGATTCAGCGCGACTTCGCGCAGGCAGTCGCGATTGCGGAGCGGCCGCGTCGAGAAATCGACGAAGCCGAGATCGACCGGCTTGCGCAGCTTGTAGACGCGCGTTCGAGTCAAGAAGACGTGGGAGAGATGCGTCTGCACCCACTCGATGCCGGCCCGCGCGTCGGGGTCGTGCGGATGCGCCGCGTTGCGCGAGAGATCGAGCGTCAATCGGGTGGGAAGGCGCTGCATGGCGTTTCGGATCCTCAGCCGCTGCGGGATCGCGACGGGCTCCCGGCTCGCGACGCAATCGTCGTGCCGACTGCACGCGTGCGCAGCCAGCGGTTTCTTGGCGTCCCTCGCGCAGCGCGCGGGGATCGGGGAGATTGCGCGCGATGGAGAGCGCATTCCAGCGAGACCAGGCTTCGCAGCTGCGCGGCGCGCGCGCCCGCGATGCCACGACGGCGCGTCATCTCCAGGTGGGACTCGCCGTCCTCGCGATGCTGATCGGCGTCGGGACGCTCGGCTTCCGATGGATCGGCGAGATGAGTTGGATCGACGGCTTCTACATGGCCGTGACGACACTCTCGACGGTCGGCTACGGAGAAGCCCGGCCGCTGGGCCCGGGCGGCAGGTTGTTCGCGGCGGCCTTCATCCTGGTCGGCGTGGGTACCGCGCTCTACACGGTGGCCGCCGCGGCGGAGTTCCTGATCGCGGGCCGCGTGCGTGACTGGATGGGGAGGAAATCGATGGACCGACTTCTCGCTGCGATGCAGGACCACGTCATCGTGTGCGGCTACGGGCGACTCGGGCAAAGCGTCGGTGCGGAACTCGCGCGCAGTCGCGTCGCGCAGGTGATCATCGACGAGGATCCGATCGTCGCGGCGCGGCTGGAGGGCGGGCCGCACCCGATTCTGCTCGCATCGGCGGCCGACGACGGTGTGCTCGAGGCGGCGGGCATTGCGCGAGCCCGCGCGATCGTCGCCGCGACGGGCAGCGAAGCGGTCAACGTCTTCATCGCGCTCGCGGCGCGCGAAGCGAACCCGACGATCGCCGTGCACGCGCGCGCCGAAACCGAAGCGGGCGTACGGCGGCTGCGCAGTGCCGGCGCGCGGCAGGTGGTCTCGCCGTATCACCTCGGCGGGCAACGCCTCGCGCACGCGATCCTGCGGCCGGCGGTCGCGGACTTCATGGAACTCGCTGCGCCGGGCGGCGGCGGCGAGATCGATCTCGAAGAGGTGGTGATCCCGCAGGACTCTGCACTCGCGGGCGCTGCGCTCGGGGATCTGGGTGCCCATCGCGTCCAGGTTTCCGTCGTGGCGATCAAGCGCGATCGCGATCCGCTGTTGCTCAATCCGGCCGCCACCGTGGTGCTGCGCGCCGGCGATCGGGTCGTCGTGGTCGGAGATCGCGAAAACGTGACGCGGCTGGCGGAGCTCGTCACCAGGCGGCGCTGATCGCTACGACGCCTCGGGTTTGCTCTTTACGGTGAGCACCGGGCAGGGCGCGATCCGGATCGTGCGTTCCGCGACACTGCCGAGCAGCACGTGTTTGAGCCCGGTGAGGCCGCGCGTGCCCATCACGATCAGATCCGCGTGTTGCGCGGCGGCCGTCTCCGCGATCGCGTCGGCTGCAGGTGCAGTCAGCAGATGCGTGGTGCCCTTGATCCCGGCTGCCTTCACCCGCGCCAGCGCTTCGGCGAGTTTCTTTGCAGCGGCCTCCTGCACGCCGTCCCACACGCTCTGCGGGATCGCGACGCCGTACGCCATCGTCACGCTGGCGGGCAGCTCGTAGGCGTGCAGCAGGTGAATCTCGCCGCCGCCCTCCTTGGCGACTTCGATCGCCAGATCGAGGGCCGTCTCGGCATGCTTCGAGAAATCGACCGGAACCAGGATTCGTTTGAAGTGAGCCAACGGATCTCCTTGCGCGTCAGGCCGACGCTTCGCTCGTGTTCTTCACGGTGAGGACGGGGCAGGGCGCGAGCCGCACGGTGCGTTCGGCCACGCTGCCGAGCAGCACGTGGCGAAGACCGGTGAGACCGCGCGTGCCCATCACGATCAGATCGGCGCCGCACGCGCGCGCCGCCTCGGCGATGCCTTCCGCCGGCGGAGCGTGCAGGATCTGCGTCTCGCAGGCGATGCCCGCCGCCTCGACCTTGTTGGCCGCCTTGGCGAGCCGGCGCGCCGCCGCGTCGCGCACGAGCGTGAGCAACGTGTCGGGAAGCGCGACACCATAAGGTGGAATCGTGCCGAGCGGAATCTCGTAGGCGTGCAGAAGCTGCAATCGCCCACCGGAATCGCGCGCCAGCGCGATCGCAGTTTCGAGCGCGCAATCCGCGTGCTCGGAGAAGTCGATCGGGACCAGGATCGTTCGGAACAAGCTCAAGAGGACCCCCGCGTCGTGGTTTCGGGTTCGGGCAGCTCTTCGTCGGCGCCGTCGGCGTCGTCGCGCCCGCTGCGCCGATCCCCGCGCCGGTAGAGCGTCCGTCGATTGATGCCGAGAATTCGTGCGGCTTGCACCTTGTTGCCATGCGTGTGCTCGAGCACCTGATCGACATAGAGATCTTCGAGTTGCGCGAGCGTGAAGCGCCGCTCGAGAGCGTCGCGTGCGAGGCTCGATACGTCGAGCGCTTCGGGAACTCCGGCGTCGACGAGCGGCAGATCGTCCGGACCGATCTCGGTGCCCTCGGAGAGGGCGAGCGCGCGCTCGATCACGTTCTCGAGTTCGCGCGCGTTGCCTTCCCACGGATTGTGCTTCAAGCATTCCATCGCGGCCGGCGTCAAGCGGCGCGGCTTGCCCTCTGCGTGCCGGCGCAAGAACGCTTCAGCGAGCACGGGGATGTCCTCGGGCCGATCGCGCAGCGGCGGAATCTCGATCGGGATCACGTTGAGCCGGTAGAAGAGATCACGCCGGAAGCGGCCGGCCTCGATCTCGGCACGCAGATCGCGATTGGTCGCGGCGATGATGCGCACGTCCACCTTCACCGACTGGGTTCCGCCGACCGGGCGGATCTCGCGGTCCTGGAGCACGCGCAGCAGCTTGCCCTGCAGGCCGAGTCCCATGTCGCCGATCTCGTCGAGGAACAGCGTTCCGCCGGCGGCCTGCTCGAAGAGGCCGCGTTTGGTGACGTGCGCGCCGGTGAACGCGCCGCGCACGTGGCCGAAGAGTTCGCTCTCGAGCAAGCCCTCCGGAATGGCGGTGCAATTGATCGGAACGAATGATCGCGCCGCGCGGGCGCCCGAGAAGTGGATCGTGCGCGCAACGACTTCCTTGCCCGTGCCGCTGTCGCCGGTGATCAGCACGCTGGAACGGCCGTCGGCGATCTTGCGCACCAGCGCGAAGATCTCGCGCATGGCGGGGCTGTTGCCGATCAGGTCGCCGAACGAGGCGGTCTGATCGACCGCGCGGCGCAGTCGGCGGTTTTCCTCTTCGAGCGCGCGGCGCTCGAAGGCGCGCTCGAGTGTCACCAGCAAAGCGTCGCGCTTGAAGGGTTTGGTCACGTAGTCGAAGGCACCGGCCTGCATCGCCTCGACGGCAGAGTCGATGCTGCCGAACGCAGTCATCAGCACGACCGGCGTGTTCGGGCGCAGCTCGCGGATCTGTCCGAGCAGGTCGATGCCGGTCTTGCCGGGCATCCGGATGTCGGACACCACCGCGTCGCAATCGAAGTCGGTGAGGTGCTCGATTGCGTCGTCCGCGCTGGCGGCGGCATGCGCGTGAATGCCCTGTTCTTCGAGCATCGAGACGACCATCTCCCGCATCGCGGAATCATCATCGACTACCAGGACGGATCGCGGTGTTGCGGTCACGCGTCGCTCGTGTCGCACGTTGTGTGCCATGTCTCGCTGCATCTCAGCGGGTGTTGGAAGAGCGCCGCCGGCTCGGGAGTCGTAGGACGCACTGTGGCGCCGTGCCTCAGCGCGCGTCAATAGGTCTCGTGAAAGCGTTCGTGAACCGCGGGTTCGCTTGGCATGGCGTCTGCACCCTCCCCGCGCATGTCGAGGAAACGGACGGGGGATGCGGGAACGCGCCTCACGAGCCCGATTGCGGGAGTGATGCGGCGTCATTGGATCTCCACGCCGCCGAGCTCGAGCATCTACGAAGCGCAGTTGCTGATGCGCCTGGCGGGAGTCCGCCATCTACCCGTGCTCCGCGAGCGCGCGCTGGTCGGTGTGCTCGGCCATCGCGATCTGCTGCGGGCCGCACTCGAGCAGCTGCTGCTCCATCCGACGGAGCTCTCGAAAGACCTGCTGGCGGCGGTTCTGGTCGCGGATGTGATGGACTGCAAGCCGCCGACGGCCACGCCCGATGAGTCCCTCGTCGACGTGGCACGCCGGATGGTCGACGCGCATCTCGGCTGCCTGCCCGTGATCGAAAAATCGGGCGACGCGGTGCTGATGGTCGGATTGGTGGTGGAGAGCGATCTCTTGCGAATCGCCTACGCGCCAGCCGACGTAGCCAGTCGCTGAGCGTCGACCGGGAACCGGATCCGGAACGCGGTCCCGACGCCGATCTCGCTCGACACTTCGAGATGGCCGCGATGGTCAGCCACGATGCTTTCGGCGACGACGAGGCCGAGACCACTCCCGCGCCCCGCCGGCTTGGTCGTGAAGAAGGGCGTGAAGACATGCGGAAGGTCGGCGGCTGCGATGCCGGTGCCCGTGTCCGAGACGGCGATCTCGACCTCGAGCGGCGATGCCCCGCGGATCGCGACACGCAGGCGTCCCCCGTCCGGCATCGCATCGATCGCGTTCAGGAATAGATTCAGGAAGAGCTGCTGCAGTTTGTCTGGATCGCCGCGCACGCCGGCCGTCTCGGCGTAGTCGCGCTCGACCTCGACGCCGCGTCGGCTGAGCTTCTCCGCAAGGAACGCGATCGCGGTGTCGGCGACCCCGGCGAGATCGACGGGCACGCAGATCGCCTGGCGGGGTCGCGCGATGTTCAACAGCGACTGGATGATTGCCGAGATGCGGTCGATCTGTTCGCGGATCGTGCGGGCACGCCACTGCGCTTTCTCGCCTTCGACGGCCGATTCCAGCGCTTCTGCGTGACCGCGAATCACGCCCATCGGGGTTCCGATCTCGTGCGCGAGCCCCGCCACGAGCGTCGCGACCGAGGCGAGATTCTCGGCCGCGCGCACTCTCGACTCCGTCTCTCGTAGCTCATGCTGGGTGGCGCGCTGCTCGCGGGCGAGGCCGCGGCTCGACTCCGAAAGCTCCCGATTCAGGTGCTCGAGCTCACGCGAGCGGCGCTCGTTGTAGGCCTCGAGCGCGAGCTGCGAATCGAGCATCAGAACCTTGACGAGCGCGGCGAGCGTCTGCGAGACGCGCTCCGGATCGCCGCGGAACGATTCGCTGATCACCGGCGCGAGCAGCGAGAAGTAGAGCGAGTAGGCGCCGAGGTACCAGCGCGGGTCGAGCCCGATGCGTTCGTGCACTTCGCCGATGTGCAGGCGCTCCTCGACATACTGCTCGTCAAGGGACGGGGCCGCGAGCGAGAGCAGGTACTCGCGCTGCTTGGCGAGCAGCCGGTCCTTCACCGCGGGATCTCTGAGCATCGCACGCGTCCAGTCGAAGGAGAGCAGATGGCGATAGAACGAGGAGACGAAGCGATCCGCGTGGCGATCGAGGAGCGGCGCCAGCTCCGCAAGCAACGCGCGATCCATGTCCGTGAGCGACAGGAAAGCCAGTCTCTCTTCGAGTTCCTCTTTCACTGCGCGGAACACTAGCCCTGACGAGCCCGTCTCGAACCCTCCGTCAGAATTCGACCGTCACGTTCACCGCGGCGCGTTGCTTCAGCACGTCGCGGCGATGCGTGAGCGGCGCCTCGTAGGCGGCACCCAGGATCACGTGCTCGTTCACCGGCACGCGGATTCCGAGCGAGTACGCGAGCAGGTTGTTGTTCGCCACGTCGCGGTTCCCCAGGTTCGCGTAGTCGTAGCCCTCGAAGCCACTCGTGACCGCACCGATCGGGATGTTTCCCCCGTGAGCGAGGTTCACGCGCGTGCTGCCGTCCCCTCCGTCCAAGTAGTGGAAGCCGCCCACCTCGAAGAACGGCACGAGGTATTGGAAGAGCGCATAGTCGAGGTGCAGGTGGTAGAAGAGCGACGTGCTCTGCTCATCGGTGTTCACCGGGAACTGACCGCCGAAGTCGCCGATCACGTGGAACTTCTCGTAGCCCCACGCCGCCGAGAGGTCTGGGATGAAGACACCGCTGCCGTTGCCCTGCATCACGCCCTGGCTACCCACGGCCATCTGGTAACGCAGGCTCGGGGTCAGGATGAACGGAACGTCGGGCTTGTCGATCAGCGAGCCCTTCAAGCCGATCGTGATGTCGCCGAATCCGTAATCCTTGTCGATTGCCGGGTTGCCAGGGCGGAAGTTGACGAAGCAGTCCTTGGTCGCGATGAACGCGACGCGATCGGTGATCGCGATCCGCGCCTGCAGCGCCGCGTCCCACAGGTTCCCGCCGTCGAGCACCATATCCGGCGGGAACTCGTGATAGATGCCCCACGCCGACACGCCCGTCGTGATGAACGGATCCTCGAACAAGTACGGATGCATCATCGTGGGCACGAAGCCCTCGTAGCGGCCGTGGCGATCACAGCGGAAGTCGGGAAACCAGGTCGGGCAGGGCGGCGGTAGCGCCTGCGCGACGCCCGCCGCTGCAACCCAGATGATTGCGGCCAGCGCCGCGCTGCGCATCGCGCGGCGATCTCGATCGTTGCGTTCCATCGTGTTCACCCCCAGCACCGAGTTAGTGCAAGCGATGTTCCACGCGTGCGACCGCCGTGCAGCGCGAGGCGCTTGCACGCGACGCGTTTTCTGTGACGCCCGTGCGCAGCGAGCTGGCCGCACATGCGGCTCCGTGTCACCTCGTCTGCAGATCCTCTGCGCGGAAACGGATGAGACGAGAGTGCACAGCCGATCGAGATGTGTGGCGCAGCGACACTCGCACCGCGGCTACGCGGTACGCTCGCACTTCGATTCCCTGGCATGCGGTCTGCACGAGGGCCCGGGCGACGTGGAACCGAGGAGGGGACTCGTGCCGAGCATTGCTGCGCCGCGAACCGAGTACGACATGGCCGTGGTGCGCGGCTTCGCGATCTCCGCGCTCGTGTGGGGCGTCATCGGGATGACCGTGGGACTTCTCGCAGCGCTTCAGCTCGCGGCGCCGGAATTCAATCTGCCGCCGTACCTGAGCTTCGGGCGCATCCGCCCGATCCATACCAACGCGGTGATCTTCGGCTTCACGCTGGGCACCGTCTTTGCCAGCAGCTACTACGGCGTGCAGCGGCTGTGCCGCGTGCGGATGTACTCCGACACGCTGTCGCGGATCAATCTGTGGGGCTGGAACGCGATCATCGTCGCTGCGGCCGTGAGCTTGATGCTCGGCAAGACGACCTCGAAGGAATACGCCGAACTCGAGTGGCCGATCGACATCGCAATCGCCGTGGTGTGGGTGGTCTACGCGATCAACTTCCTTGGCACCGTCGCGCGTCGCAAGGAAAAGGGCATGTACGTCGCGATCTGGTTCTGGATCGCGACGATCCTGACGATCGCGTTGCTGCACATCTTCAACAGCCTCGCGATCCCCGTTTCGTGGATGAAGTCGTACTCGATCTATGCGGGGCTCTACGACGCCAACATCCAATGGTGGTACGGGCACAACGCGGTCGGCTTCCTGCTCACCACACCGATCCTGGGCATGATGTACTACTTCCTGCCCAAGCAGTCTGGGCGCCCGATCTTCTCGCACCGGCTCTCGATCGTGCATTTCTGGTCGCTGATCTTCCTCTACATGTGGGCGGGGCCGCACCACCTGATCTACTCGCCGCTGCCCGACTGGGCGCAGACGCTCGCCACGGCGTTCTCCGTGATGCTGATCCTGCCGTCGTGGGGCGGCATGCTGAACGGGCTGCTCACGTTGCGCGGCGCCTGGGACAAGGTGCGCACCGATCCGATCCTCAAGATGTTCGCGGTGGGCATCACCTTCTACGGCATGAGCACCTTCGAAGGCCCGATGATGGCAGTGAAGTCGGTCAACTCTCTTTCGCACTTCACCAACTGGACGATCGGTCACGTTCACTCGGGAGCGCTCGGTTGGGTGGCACTGACGTGTTTCGGATCGCTCTACTACATGATCCCGCGGCTCTGGCACACGAAGCTCTACAGCCAGCGGCTCGCTGAGTTCCACTTCTGGGTCGCGACGCTCGGGCTCGTGACCTATGTGACGTCGATGTGGATCTCGGGGGTCACGCAGGGTCTGATGTGGCGCGCGGTGAACGCGGACGGAAGTCTCGCCTACACCTTCATCGAGAGCGTCGCGGCGATCCGCGTCTATGACTGGATCCGCGCCGCCGGCGGCGCGCTCTTCCTCTCCGGCGCGCTCGTGATGTTCTACAACGTCATCATGACGATCCGGCAGGGCAGTGCCGCGGTGCCGGCGGGCATGCCGGCCGGCGCAGTCCCCGTCGCGGGAGGGCGCTAGCGCCATGGCCTGGGACTGGCATCGACCGCTCGAAGCGAAGACCGTCACCTTCACGGTGTTGACGCTGTTGGCGATTCTCGTCGGCGGACTCGTCGAACTCGTGCCGCCGTACTTCCTGCAGGGCACCATCGATCCGATCGCGGGTGTGACGCCCTATTCGGCGCTCGAGCTCGAAGGGCGCGACCTGTACATCCGCGAAGGTTGCAACAACTGTCATAGCCAGATGATCCGCCCGTTCAAGACCGAGACGGATCGCTACGGCCCCTTCACGATGCCGGGGGAGGGCGTCTACGACCGGCCGTTCCTGTACGGATCACGGCGTACGGGTCCGGATCTCTCGCGTGTCGGCGGCAAGTACCCTGATTCGTGGCACTGGATCCATCTGCGCAATCCGCGCGAGATCGAGCCGCGCTCGAACATGCCGCCCTACGCGTTCCTGATGGCGAGCCCGCTCGATCTCTCGCTGACGAAAAAGAAGCTCGAAGTGCTGCGCAAACTGGGACACCCCTACGATCCCGCGCAGATCGAGAGCGCCAGCGCCGACGCCCGCGCGCAGGCGGAACGCGTGGCGGCCTCGCTGCAGAAGGACGGCCAGGCAACGGCCGAAGGCGAAGCACAGAGCGAGGCGATCGCGTTGATCGCGTACCTGCAGCGCCTTGGAACCGACCTTCGCTGGCGCGAAGCAGCGGCGAGCGCGGGAGGCGCCGGGCGATGACGACCGACGAATGGATCGGATTCTACAAACTCGTGCGGCTCGCGATCTTCGCGATCGCAATCGCGTCGATCGCCGCGTGGGCGTTTGCGGGCAAACGCAAACAGCGCCTCGAAGAACCCGCCCGTCGCATGTTGGAGGATGACGACGCATGAGCGCCGAACCCCACGAGATTGCCGAACTGCCGCGCCCCGGCGAGCCCCACCATGACGGGATCGGGGAAGAAGACAACCCGATTCCGCCGTGGTGGTGGTGGACCTTCTTTGCGACGGTGCTCTTCGCTGCGTTCTACATCCCCTACTACACGTTCACCGGCTGGTCGCAGGCCTCCCAGTACACACAGCAGGTCGCGCAGGCGAAGGCCCTGGCCAAAGCGTCTGCCCCAGCGACGCCCGACACCAATCCATTTCGCGGCAATGCCGCCGCGCTCGCGGACGGCAAGCAGGTCTTCTCGACGATCTGCGCGGCGTGTCACAAGCCCGACGGAAGCGGTCTGGTCGGCCCGAGCCTGATCGATCCGTACTGGAAGTACGGCAACGCGGACGCGGAGTTGTTCCTGACGGTCTCGAAGGGGCGACCGGGCGGCATGCCCGCCTGGGAGTCACAGCTCGGCGCCGACAAGATCTGGAAGGCGCTCGCCTATGCCGAGACGCTGCCGCGGTCGCCGGAGCCGGGGCTGGGCGCGCCGGGCTTCGTGGCCCCCGCTGCCGCAGCGCCGACCGTGAATCCACCGCCCGCGCCAGGCTCCTGAGCGGGCGCCGGACGAAGCCGTGCTTTCCGCGCGTCCCGTCGAAGGTCGCTATCGGCGGCTGCGCTGGATCGCGAACACGATCCTCGTCGCGATCTTGTTCGGGATCCCTTGGGTGCGGCTGCGCGGTGAACCGCTGATCCTGCTCGACGTACCGCAGCGCAAGTTCCATGTGCTCGGACTGGTGATCTTCCCGCAGGAGCTGTTCTTCCTGTGGCTGATCGTCGCGGGCCTCGCACTCGCGCTGTTCTTCTTCACGGCGCTCGCCGGCCGACTCTGGTGCGGTTGGGCCTGTCCCCAGACGGTGTTCACCGACCTCTACGCGGCGATCGCGCGCCGCATAGAGGGCTGGAGCCGCACGGGTGCGCCGCGACACGTCGCCGCGTGGCGTCGCGTCGCGACGCATGTCGCCTGGATCGCGGTGTCGGCGGTCGTGGGTCTCCACGTCGTCGGCTACTTCCGCTCGCCATACGACCTGCTCGACGCCTTGCGCAACGGTCATTGGGTCGGCGCGTCGATGGGTTTCTGGATCGCCGCCACGGCGCTCTGCTACCTCGACTTCGCGATCGTGCGGCAGACCTTCTGCAAGTATCTCTGCCCGTATGCGCGCTTCCAGAGCGTGCTCCTCGACAGCGACTCGCTGGTCGTCGCGTATGACACCGCGCGCGGCGAGCCGCGGGGCAAGCGCGGTACCGAAGGCGCCGGTGACTGCGTGGCCTGCGGCCTCTGCGTCGCCGTATGCCCGACGGACATCGACATCCGGGGTGGCCTGCAGATGGAGTGCATCGGGTGTACGCAGTGCATCGACGCCTGCGATGGCGTGATGACTCGTGTCGGTCGGCCGCTGGGGCTCATCGCGTACCGCTCGCTCGCGGCGCTGGAAGGGCGCCCAACGCGCCTGCTCCGACCGCGCGTGCTGATCTACGGCGCGCTGCTGGTTGCCGTGGTGATCGGCTTCGGCGCGACGCTCGCGAGCCGGGCGCCGCTCGCGCTCGAGGTCGAGCGCAATGCATCGGCGTTGTTCCAGCGCGCCGCCGACGGCAGAATCGGCAACGCCTACACCTTGCACGTGCAGAACCGCGATCGGCACGATCATGCCTATCGGATCGGGCTCGATGCACCGCCCTCGTTCCAACTCGTCGCCGGTGAGAACCCCGTCCAGATCCCCGCAACCGCGAGCGTGACGGCGAGCGTGTTCGTGCTCGCAGCGGAAATCGACCTGCACGACGCCGAGCACGACGGTACGCCGATCCGGTTCATTCTCGAAGACGTCGATCGCGGCGACCGTTCGATCGTGCGGAACTCGACGTTCCTGGCCCCCGTCCACGATGCCGAGCACGGCGAACGAGCGGAGGATCGGCATGACGACTAGCAGGCGCCGCGTGCCCGAGCTCTGGCCGCTCGCGTTGATGGCGCTGCTGGCGGCGATGATGGGAATTGGTGTTGCGTTCTACCAGATCGCCCAGCGCTTTCCGGATCCGGTGATCGCCGACGCCTACCAGACCGGGCTCCACTACGGCGAGGGAGTCCGGGCCGCAGACCGCGTGCGGGCGCTCGGCTGGCAACTCGACGTGCGGACCGAAATCGAGGCAGATGGCGCACGCGCGGTGGCGACGCTGCGCGACGCGACCGGCGCGACGCTGCGCGCCGATCGCATGACGTTGCGCCGCGAGCGTCCTGCCGAGGGCGGCTTCGACGAAGAGCTCGCGATGGCGCGTTCGGGCGAGCTCTACACCGGACAGGTGTCGTTGCCGCGTCGCGGTCGCTGGCAGCTCGTTGCGCTCGCAGAGCGCGACGGCGAGCGGATCGAGCGCCGCGTCGCGGTCTGGTTGCCATGAGCGCATCGACGCTCGCCGAGACCGGTCTCTTCCTCGACGGCCTTCGCTGCTCGGGCTGCGTCGCGCGCGTGGAGCGCAGCCTGCGCGCGCTTCCTGGCGTCGACACGGCGAGCGTCAATCACACCAACCACCGCGCACGCGTGCGTTTCGACCCAGCGAGCCTCGACGTCGAGACGCTGGTCGCGGAGGTGCGCACGCTCGGCTACCAGGCGACGCCGTTCGATCTCGATGCGCTCGAGCGGCCGGCAACGCGGGAGGCGCGCAAGGCTCTGGTTCGGTTGCTGGTCGCCGCCTTCCTCGCGGCGAACGTGATGATGATCTCGGCCGGGCTCTACATCGGCTCGTATCAGGGCATCGATCCCGCCACCGAAACGGCGCTGCGTTGGCTCGGCCTGGCACTCTCGTTGCCGGCAGTCCTCTTTTGCGCAGCGCCGTTCTGGCGCGGCGCATTCGGCGGGCTACGCCGCGGTGAGATCACCATCGACGTGCCGATCGCGCTCGGGATCGGCACCGCATTCGGCGCCAGCCTCGTCGGAACGCTCGAAGGCGTCCCCCACGTCTTCCTCGACTCGGCCGCGATGATCGTGTTCCTGATCCTGCTCGGGCGCACCCTCGAACGGGGCGCGCGCGCCAACGCCTCGCGCGCTGTCGAGCAACTGGTTGCGCTGGCGCCGATGACTGCGTTGCGTCGCCGCGGCGAAGTCGTCGAGGAAGTTCTCGCGACTGCGCTCGAGGTCGGTGATCGCGTGGTGGTCCCGCCGGGCCAGGCCTTCCCGGCCGACGGCGTGATCGCGCTCGGCGCAACCGAGGTCGACGAGTCGCTGCTCACGGGCGAGTCGCAGCCGGCCGCGCGCAACCACGGCGAAGGCGTGACGGGGGGCAGCCGCAACGTGCTGGCGGAAGTCGAAGTCGAGGTGCGCGCGCGAGCCGGGCAGGGGTCGCTCGCGCGGCTCGCCGCGCTGCTCGAACGCGCGCAGCTCGAACGCCCGCGGATCCAGCTCCTCGCCGACCGGGTCGCCGCGGTGTTTGCGCCGGCCTTACTCGGCGTCACCGCGCTGACCGCGCTCGGCTGGCTGCTGGCCGGAGCGACTCCACTCGACATCGCGATGACCAGCGCCGCCGTGCTGATCGTTGCGTGCCCGTGTGCGCTCGGGCTCGCAACGCCGGCCGCGATGACGGCAGCGATCGGGCGGGCCGCCGCGCTGGGCGTGCTGTTCAAGAGTGGCGAAGCGATCGAGCGCTGCGCTGCGGCAGACGCCGTGTTGCTCGACAAGACCGGCACGCTCTCCGAGGGACGGCTCGCGGTCGAGTGCGTGATCGCGGCCGCCGGCGCCGCCGAGTCCGACGTGCTGCGCAGCGCCGCTGCGACCGAGGGCGCTTCGGCGCATCCGGTCGCCGAAGCGCTGCGCGCGGAACTCGTGCGTCGAGGGATTGCTGCACCGGAGCCGCGCGACGCGCGCAGCGCAGTGCCGGGGCGCGGGGCGGTAGCGGGAGACGCAGCCGCCCGTAGCATGGTGGGATCACGCGCGCTGCTGACGGAGCACGGTGTCGCAATCGATTGCGATCTGGATGCTGCGGCGAGCCGGCTCGCTGCAGTGGGCGCGACCCTTGCGTTCGTCGCAGAAGGCGCGCGCGCGCTCGGCGTCGTCGCGTTGATCGATCCGCCGCGGCGCGACGCGCGCGACGCGGTGGTGCGCCTGCGCCGGCTGGGGCTTTCGGTGATGCTCGTGTCGGGGGACCATGCCGATGCCGTCGCGCTGGCCGCCGCGCGTGCCGGAATCGACGAGCGCTACGCCGGCGTGCTTCCCGAGCAGAAGGTCGAACTCGTGCGGCGGGTTCGCGAAGCCGGCCGCGGCGTGTTGATGGTCGGCGACGGCATCAACGACGCGGCTGCGCTGGCAGCCGCCGATGTTGGCTTTGCCATGGGCCGCGGGGCCGATGTCGCAATCCACGCTGCCGACGTGATCGTTCGCGCACCGCGACTCGGCGCGATCCCCGATGCGGTCGGGCTTTCGCGCGCGACGTTGCGCCGCGTGCGCGAGAACCTCGGCTTCGCGGTGCTCTACAACGTCGTCGCGATCCCGCTGGCCGCGTTCGGTGCGCTCGATCCGCTTCCGGCGGCGATCGCCATGAGTCTGTCGTCGCTGGTCGTGACCGGGAATGCGGTGCGGCTGCTCGCGTGGAAGGCGCCGCAATGAGTTTCTTGTGGCTCACGATTCCGGTGACGCTGCTACTTGCCGGCGGGCTCCTCGGATTCGTGGTGCGCGCCGTGTCGCGCGGTGATTTCGACGACATCGAGGGCCCCGCGGCGCGCCACTTTCTCGATGACGATCGCGCGCCGGAAGTCGAACGCGACGATGCGTGAGTCGCCGCGCGCGCTGGGCTCATCCCTTCTCGGGAGTGCCCAGATAGGCGGCGGCCAGCAGGTCGATCTCGGAGACGAGTCCGACCATCACACCGTCACCGCGAACCACGGGCAGGCAACCGATGCGGTGACCGATCAGCCGGCTCACGGCCACGCCTAGCGGCGTATCGGGCGCAATCGTCTCGACCTCACGTGTCATCACCTCGGCGACGTCCACCGCATGCAGGAACGTCGTGCGCTGCTCGCGTTCGAACTCGAGCACGTTGGTGAGCGAGGCTTCGAGTAGATCGCGATTCGAGACGATCCCGACGATCCGGCCGTCGGCGTCGAGTACGGGCAGATGCCGCACACGACCGAGCTTCATCACCTGGTCGGCGAGATCGAGTCGGTCGTTCTCGCGCAGCGAGGCGAACGCCGTGCGCATGATTTGCGAAACCGGTGTCGAGGCGAGCGGCATCGAGAGCCCTCCTGGTTCGGCAGATCTGCATGCAACGTGCCGCGCGTCGCGCACGGAGGGCGGGCGCCCTCGCGGCAGGCGGAGACGCTTCGCCCCGCGGTCGCCCAGACGCTGAGCCGAAACGTCGCACATCGAGTGCCGTGCGACATCGCCAACCCGGCACGGCGGTTGCTTCTACGAGGACAGCAACGCGTTGGCGATTCGACGCGAAGAGGAGATCCGTCGTGCAAAGCGAATCCCTGATCGACATCCGGGCGCATTCGAGAGTGGGCCGCGCCGTGGCTACCGCCGCGAACGTCTGGTCCGAGCCGCCTCCGCTGCGCGGCATCGACTGGAGCGCCGAGCTGGGACCGACCGTACTGCAGTCGTTGCAGAGTTCGGGTGCTGCGAAGCGCTATCGCGTCGGCGAGATGATCTTCGCGCCGACGACGGAACCGGAGTCCGTGTATCTGCTGGAGTCGGGACTGGCGCGGGTCTACCGCGTCTCGGACGCGGGCGGCGAAACCAGCTTCGGTTACGTGGCGCCTGGAGAAGTGTTCGGCGAGCTACCGGCCTTCGGTGACTACCCACGCGAAAGCTTCGCGCAGGCCGTGCAGGCGTCCGTCGCGTGGACGATCGGGCGCGAGCCGATCCAGCGCCTGATGGCGTCGTGCCCGCCGCTCGTTCTCTCGATTGCCCGACAGATGGCGCAGCGCATGAAGCGCGTCGAGGCGCGCGTCGAGGATCTGGTGTTTCGGTCGGTGCGCGTGCGCGTCGCGCGCATGCTCACCGAACTCGCGGAGAGCTTCGGGCGGCCGGAGCACGATCGCGTCGTGATCGACATCGCGCTCACGCAGGCTGACCTTGCGACGCTCGTCGGTGCCACGCGGCAGACCGTCAACCAGGCTCTCGGCGAACTCGGCAGGGAAGGCCTGGTCGAGCGCCGTCAACAGCGGATCGTGCTGCCGAACGTCGATGCGCTCGCGCGCCTGGTGAGCGAATCGCCCAAGGCCTGATCGCCAGGCCCGATGAACCTCGCCGCTCGCCTGTGGCTCGCTACGCGGGGCCCGATGAACCTCGCCGCTCGCCTGTGGCTCGCTACGCGGGAAAAGCGCGCGGCCGTCCGCGGCCGTGGTGCGAAATGATGCGCTAGCGCGCGGCCGTCCGCGGCCGTGGCGCGAAATAATGCGCTAGCTCGGTTTGTGTACGTCGAGCCACCCGGTCACGACCGGGTAGATCTCGTCCGGCGCATGACGTCCGAGCACGAGGTCTACGTGGCTGTACTCGTGCGCGAGTCCGGATGCGTGGCCGGCCAGGAAGTAGGTCTTGTCGGTCGAGCCGAGCCGTTCGACGAGACGCTCGAGATCGGCTGGCGGCGTCAGCCGATCGCGCGAGCCGGCGATCACCAGGATCGGCACGCCGATGCGCTCCATGTGGTCGCCGAACGCGAACAGGTCGTAGCGATCGCTCATCCGCTTGGCCTCGTACCAGCGCGCGAACTCGACGATCAGCGCGCGCGGCAGATCCTCGACACCGTGGCGCATCATGAAACGGACGACCGAGAGGTCGAGGTTGTCCGGGTGCCAGAACCAGTCGCGCACCACGGTGCCGAAGCTCGAGGCGATCAGCCCCGCGAAGGGCGACGCCGTGCAGGCAAAGAAGCGCGACGGAATCCGCGGGGGCGCGAATCGCAACAAGCGTCGGAGCTGGATCCAGCGATCGATCGCGTCGTGGCCCACATCGGTCATGCCAGGCGAACCGAGCGTGACGACGCCAGCGAACGACTCGGCGGCCGGCGTCATCAGACTCGCGTACGCGATCATGCCGCCGAGCGAGTGACCCACCCACAAGAGGCGCCGCTGGCCGGTCAGTTCGCGCACCAGGCGCAGCGCCGCCGGGACGTCGTGCTGGACGTAATCCTCGAAGGTCCACGACCAGGGCACCGGCGGCACGCGCAACTTGCGGCGCGACTTCCCAGCGCCGCGCAGCTCGAGTCCCCAGACGTCGTAGCCCGCTTCGTTCAGGTGGCGCGCAAGACTCGTGCGCCCGGGTCCATCCATGTTGAAGCGGTTGGAGCCCATTCCGTGACAGACGATCACCGGCGTCCCGTGACCTCCCTCGGTCGGCGGACGGTGGTGCAGCGCGATCCGCCAGCCGTCGCGCGTCGTAGCGAAGTGCAGCGTGGGCTCAGTCATCGCGAGTCGATAGGGAAACCCGCTCGGATTCACCAGCCGCCGCGAGCCGCGCGGCCGCGACCGCGACCTGTCCTACCGCGAGGCCACCGTCGCCGGGCGGCACGCGGTGGTGTCGGAGCGGTGTGAGCCCTGCCGCGGCGATCTGTCGGGCGAGCGACTCCGAGAGCAGTCGGTTCTGCAGGCATCCTCCGGTCAGCACCACCGCGTCGATCCCCTCACGCCGTGCATGTCCGATCGCCGCGCCGGAAAGCCGGGTTGCGAGCCCCTCGTGGAAGGCGCGCGCGAGTGAGGCGCGCGGCGTGCCGGCGAGCACGCCAGTCACGACGTCCCGCACGAGCGCGGCGATTTCGATCACCTGCGGTGCGGATTGCGGCTCGCAGTCGGGTGGCTGCGCCGCGAGCGGAGGCGCCAGCGTGGCCAGCGATTCGAGCGCGAGCGCGGCTTCGCCTTCATGGGTCGCGACATCGACGAGATCGAGCAGCGACGCGACGGCATCGAAGAGACGACCGCAAGACGACGTGAGCGGACTCGCCGTACCGCGCGCGGCGATCGACAGCACGGCGCGCAACGACCACGGGTCGCGGCGGCCGTGCCAGCGCAGCGCGGGGATCGCGTCGGGAAAGGCGCGCGCCAGCCATACCGCCGCCATCCGCCACGGCTCGCGCGCCGCCGCATCGCCACCGGCCAGTCGCACTGTTTCGAGATGTGCGATGCGCCGACAGCGCGCGAGTGACACGCGCAGTAATTCCCCGCCCCAGGGCGTGCCGTCGGCACCGAAGCCCATGCCGTCGAGCGCCAGCGCGAGCACCGGCCCGCTGCGGCCGTGCTCGACGAGGCAGGCCGCCGCGTGCGCATGGTGGTGCTGCACCGCGACCCGCTGCGGCGCGATACGCGCAGCGATGCGCGCGCCGACGCTGTCGGGATGGAGGTCGTGGACGACCACGGTCGGCGTCACGCCGAGCAGCCGACACAGATCCGCGATGCGCTCTTGCATCGCATCGGCGGCAGCGGCCGACGCGAGGTCCCCGACGTGCTCGCCCACCACGATCTCGTTGCCGATCGCGACCGCCGGGGCCGCTTTCAGATCACCGCCGACCGCGACGATCGCTTCGTTAGCGATCACGCCTGGCGGCAGCCGCAGTACCTGTGGAGCGGCGCCGCGTGAAATCCGGATCGGGATCGAACCGCCGGCGCTGCTGCGATGAACCGAGTCGTCGTTCGGGCGGACGACGGCGCGGTCGTGATCCAGGAACAGGTCGGCCACGTTTGCCAGCTCGCGGAGTGCGGCGCCTCCATCGTGGACGGTCGGCTCGCCGCTGCGGTTCGCGGAGCTGAAGACGAGCGAGGGCAGCCGCGCCGCGTCGCGCCCGGGTGTCGCCCCGGGCGCGAAGAAGAGCAGCCACTGAAGCGGTGCATACGGGAGAATCACGCCGAGATCCTGGATGCCGGGCGCGACCGCGTCCGCGACACCGGCGAGCGCGCTCCGCGGAGCGACGATCACGGGGCGCTCCGGACCTGCGAGCCGGCGCTCGTCCGCGGGCGAAAGCTCGACGAGGGCACGCGCCGCGGCGAGATCCGGCAGCAGCACGGCGAATGGTTTCACCGGTCGTCCCTTGCGTTTTCGCAGACGCACGACTGCGTCGGCATTCGTCGCGTCGACGACCAGATGGAAGCCGCCGGTGCCCTTCATCGCGACGATGCCGCCGCTGCGCAGCGCCCGAGCCGCCCGCTCGATCGGGTCGCCCGGGAGCAGATCTCCGCAGGGCGACAGCGCGCGGAGTGTCGGTCCGCACGCCGGGCACGCGATCGACTGCGCGTGATGGCGCCGATCCGTACTGTCGTCGTATTCGCTGCGGCAGGAGTTGCAGAGCGGGAAGTGGCGCAGCGACGTGCGCTCGCGGTCGTAGGGCAGCGCCTCGATCACGGCGGCGCGCGGACCA
>JANLTC010000009.1:0-18597 GCA_031362725.1 Deltaproteobacteria bacterium
CGTGCGACTGCAGTGCTACGAGGGTCTCGACGAAGCGAAGGCGCTCTATGAGTGGGAGTACTCGAAGCAGCTGCTCTATACGCAGATCTTGAAGGAAAAGATCTCGGAAGTGATGGAAGGCACCAAGAGCCTGCGCGAGGCCGCCGAGCGGGTCGGGCAACAGGACAGTGTGTTCTTCTCGGAGCAATTCATCGTGGCGCGCCCGCTGCTCCATGCGATCACGTCGAAGGAACCGACGGCACTACTCATCGACGAGGTCGACAAGTCGGACCCCGAGTTCGAGGCGTTCCTGCTCGAGGTGCTCTCGGACTTCCAGGTGACGGTTCCGGAGATCGGCACCTTCGAAGCCGTGCAACGCCCGATCGTGTTCCTCACCTCGAACGACGCGCGTGAAATGAGCGACGCGCTGAAGCGCCGCTGCCTGCACCTGTGGATCGACTACCCCGACGAGGAAGTCGAGCGCAAGATCCTCGAGGTCAAGGTGCCCGGGATGGACGCAAAGCTCGCGGCGGACGTCGTCGCATTGATGCAGAAGCTGCGCGGCCTCGATCTGAAGAAGGCGCCGTCGATCTCGGAAACGCTGGACTGGGCGCGCGCACTGCTGGCACTCAATGCTTCGTCGCTGGACGAAGACCTCGTGAAGGACACGATGAGCGTGATCCTCAAGTACGAGGCCGACATCCGCAAGGCGCAGCAGGAGCTGTCGCGGATGATGACGAAGCCCATTCCCGCGCCCGACGGTGCGCCCGGAGCGCCGGCACCGCCCCGCAAGAAGGGCACGCTCCACTAACCGGCGACAGTCGCAAGCGTCGGAGGCGTGCATGCAGCGCAAGATCCTGGAGTTCGCGAATCTGCTCCGCCAGAGCGGCCTGCGCGTCTCGGTCTCCGAGGCGATCGATGCGTTCCAGGCGCTCGACGAATTGTCGCTCGCCGATCGCGACGTGTTCCGCGATGCGCTGCGCGCCTCGCTGGTGAAGCGCGGCGACGACATCGCCACCTACGACCAGCTCTTCGATCTCTATTGGTCCGGTTTCTACGACAACCTGAAGAATGCCTTCGATTCCGCCACCGGCTCGCTCGGCGACCAGGGCATCGACGTCGAGCAACTGCTCGAGCAGATCCGCCAGATGCTCGAGAGTGGCCAGATGCCAGAAGGCGAGATCGACCTCTCCGAACTCGCGCGCGCGCTGCTGACGGGCGACCTGAATCAGCTCGAGCAGATGATCCGTGCTGCAGCCGCGCAGGCGGGTGCTGCGCGGATCGAGAACATGCTGCAGATCGGTTTCTTCTCGCGCCGCACGATGGAAGCGATGGGTGCCGAGGGCGCTGCCAACGAGCTGCGAGAACTCGCCGCGCGACTGCGCGCGGCGGGCATGGGCGACGCCGAGGCCGACGCGATCGGCAAGCTCGCCGATCGCTTCTTCGAAGCGCTGCGCAAGAGCGTTCGAGACTTCATGGAGCGCGAGCTCCAGACGCGCAACTTCGACTACATGGAGAAGTTCCGTCGCGAAGCGCTCTTCGAGAAGAGCTTCTACTCGCTCACCGAAGACGAGATCGCGCGGATGCGTGAGGTGGTGAACCGGCTGGCGCAGAAGATCAAGAATGTGATGTCGATCCGCCGCAAGCGGCGCAAGAAGGGCAAGCTCGACCTGCACACGATGCTGCGGCGCAACGCCGGTCACGGCGGCGTTCCCTTTGAACTCGTCTTCAAGGAGAAGCGCAAGGATCGTCCGAAGCTCGTGATCCTGTGCGACGTGTCGTCGTCGGTCGCGAACGTGTCGCGCTTCATGCTGCAGTTCGTCTACAGCTTGCAGGAGTGTTTCACGAAGATCCGCGCATTCGTGTTCGTCGCCGAGCTCGGCGAAGTGACGCAAACCTTCCACGATCACGAAGTGAGCAAGGCGATCGAAGAGGCGCTCGAAGGTGGCGGCGTGATCAACGTCTACACGCGCTCGAACTTCGGCATGGCGTTTCACACCTTCTGGCGCGACTTCCTGTCCGCCGTGGACGCCAAGACGACCGTGCTGATCCTCGGCGACGCGCGCAACAACTACAACGACCCGAAGGCGTGGTGCCTGCGCGATCTGCACACGAAAGCCAAGAACGTGATCTGGCTGAACCCGGAGAGCCCGAGCGCGTGGGGCTTCGGCGACTCGGTGATGGACAAGTACCTGCCGTACACGACGTTGGCGGAGGAGTGCCGGAACCTTCGCCAGCTCTCGCGGGTCGTCGACAAGCTCGTGCTCTGACGCGTCGCCAAAGGGTTCCCTGAACGTCGAAACGCCCCGCTTGGGAGACCAAGCGGGGCGTTCTTCAAGGGCGGAGAGGCGGTGGACAGATGATGGGGGGTGAGAGGTTGGACATTTCAGTCGAAATGCCTCATCCACCGCCGCTCCAGAACCTTCGATACCTGTTCGTCGCGCGCCGATGGCTTCGGACCGCGACTAGATGATTTGCATTATGCGCGCGCCCGGATCTCGCTGTCAAACAGCTTTTTGCGATTGATGCGATTCCCCCAACCTGCCCAGCCGCCCAACCGGCAGCAGAGCCGCCATCCGGCCCCGGCTGACCGCCTTGGCGCGCGCGGCCCGCTCGGATAGGTTGCGCCACGTATGGCACCCAGGACCTTCGCGATCCGCACCTTTGGTTGCCAGATGAATGCACACGACTCCGACAAGGTCGCGAATCTGCTGCTGCATGCCGGTTACGAGCCGTCCGCTCAGGACGCCGCCGCCGACCTCCTCGTCATCAACACCTGCTCGATCCGGGAGAAGGCCGAGCACCGGCTCTACAGCGATCTCGGACGGCTCCGCGAGTGGAAGGCCCAGCGGCCAGGCCGTCTGATCGGCGTCGGCGGCTGCGTGGCCCAGCAGGAGGGCGACGTGATCCTCGCGCGCTTCTCGCAGGTTGATTTCGTCTTCGGGACCCACAACCTGCGTCTGGTGCCGTCGCTCGTCCGTGCCGCCGAGGACGGACGGCGAAAGATCGATGTCTCGACCTCGCCGAGTCTCGATCGCTTCGATCTGCCGGGGCGGCATCCCGGCTTCGTCGAGACTTCGCCCGGCCGGGCCTACCTCACGGTGATGGAGGGCTGCGACATGTTCTGCTCCTTCTGCATCGTGCCGACCACGCGGGGCCGCGAAGTGAGTCGCCCCGCTGAAGCGATCGTTCGCGAAGCCGAGTCGCTCGTCGCGCGCGGAGTCGTCGAGGTGGTGTTGCTCGGACAGACCGTCAACGCCTACGGCCGCCATGACCAGCGCCGCGGGCGGGTCGCACAAATGGGCACGATGGGATTCGCGGCACTGCTCCGACGGCTGGCCGAGATCCCGGGCCTTCGTCGCATTCGCTACACGAGTCCGCATCCGATCTTCTTCGACGACGACCTCGTGCGGGCCCACGGCGAGGTGGGGGCGCTCTGTCCGCACGTACACATGCCCGTGCAGAGTGGCTCGGACGCGGTGCTCGAGCGCATGCGCCGGCGTTACACGAGCGACGAGGTCCGACGGCTCATCGAGCGCCTTCGCGTCGCGCGGCCTGATCTCGCTCTCACGACCGATCTGATCGTCGGCTTCCCGGGCGAGAGCGACGCCGACTTCGAGGCCACGCTCGCGCTGATTCGCGACGCTGGCTACGTCGATGGCTTCTCGTTCAAGTACTCGCCGCGACCGGGCACCGCCGGCGCTGAGATCACCGACCGGGTGCCCGAGAGCGTCGCGCAGACGCGCCTCGAAGCGGTCCAGGATCTACTACGCCACCAGACGCTTCTCTACCACCGGAGCCGCGTCGGCACGACCACCGAGGTGCTCATCGCGGGTCGCAGCCGCAAGGACCACCAACTCGCGGGCCGCGATCCGTGGCATCGCGTAGTGAATCTCGACGCCGCGAGCTTTCCCGCTTCGCTCCCCGGCCACCTCGTCCGCGTGCAGATCACCGAGGCCACCCCGCACTCGCTGATCGGCGACCGCGTCCTGCGATTGCCTGCGGCACAAGCGGAAATCCCCTCAGGAGCCGTCGCCTTTCGCCGATGAGCCTTCGAGGCGCGGCGGCGTCCCGGACTCCCGAAACGGGGGGGGTCGGGCGGGCCGCGCGGGCGCTCGCCAAAGGTCGAGCGTCCGGGGGGAGCATGCCCAAGGCCCGGATCCTCGCGGTCGACGACCAGCGATACTTCCGCGTGTTTCTCGAAGACCTGCTGGTGCAGCAGGGTTTCGAGGTGCGCACGGCCGGGAGCGGCGACGAAGCGCTGCACCTGCTCGAGCGCGAGTCGTTCGACGTCGTCGTCACCGACCTGGTCATGCCCGGGCTTTCGGGCGCCGAGCTGGTCGAGCGCGTGAGGGCGCGCGCGCCGGAGCTGGACGTGATCGTCGTGACGAGCATTGGCGATGTGCGCACCGCCGTCGACGCCATGCGGCTGGGTGCCAGCGACTATCTGCTGAAGCCACTCGATCCCACGCTGCTCGAGCGCTCCCTTGAAGGCATCCTGCAACGCAAGCGACTTCGCCAGGAACACGCATCGCTGATGGCCGAGAACCTCGAGTATCTCGGTCATTTGTCGCTGTTCGAGCGAAGCCTCGCGCTGTTCTCGACGCTCGCGATCGAGCCGCTCGCCGATCGCATCGTCGAAGGACTTTGCCTCGAGACGCGTGCGCAGGGTGGCGTCGCGTGGATGGCCCGTGCCGACGCGGCCGGCCTCTTGCGTCTTGCGGCGGCGCGCGGTCTGGTGCGCGTCGAATGCGAGCCCGAAGAGATCGCGTTGGGCGCGCTGCCCGTCGAACTCGAAGCGGTGCTTCGGCCCGACGCAATGCCATTCGCGATCGACAAGGGTGGCGCGGCGTCGGCACTGATCGTGCCATTGCGTCACGAGGGCCGCGTGCTCGGCTTCGTGCGCCTGACTGACAAACTCGCCGGCGCCGAGTTCGAGGATCGCGATCGTGTCGTCGCCGAGCGCTTTGCTGCGCCCGCGGCCGTGGCGGTCTCGAATGCACTGCGTTTCCGGGCCCTCGAGCACCGCTCGTTCCGCGACCCCACGACGCGTGCCTACACCTATGCCTTCTTCGAGGACGTGGTGCGCAACGAAATCTGCAAGGCGGGCCGATTCGGGCGTTCGTTCTCGCTGATCGAACTCGAGCTCGCGGACTTTGCGCGCTGGCGTCGCGAGCTGACCGATGTCGAGCTCTCCGCATGGCTCGAGCGATTCTCGCTGCAGATGAGTCGCGTACTGCGCACCACCGATCTGCTCGCGACTGCCAGCGAGGATCGCTTTGCCGTGTTGCTCCCTGAGACCGATGCGCTCGGCGCCGCGGTACTCAAGCGCCGGATGCGCGAACTCTTGATGCGCCCCGAGGTGCGCGGCAGCGTCGCAGCCGGGCCGCCGCGCCTGCATCTCGCGGCGGTTTCCTATCCGGTCGACGGCACCCAGATCGAGGAGCTGCGACGCAGGCTGTCGGCGCGCCTCATCGAGGATCGAGAGAGCATCGTCCACGAACTGGAAGGCAAGGCCTTTCCTCTGGTCCTCGACGCACTTGCCTCGAAGGGTCAGTCACTCGGCTCGGAAGTGCTCCCGCAGGTGCTGCGTTTCGTGCTGGGAGAAGTCGAGCGTCGTTCGCAGGAGCGGGGCCTGCTCTGCGTCGCGCCGGGCGCAGCGTTTCTGCACCTCGTGCGCGACGAACTCGCGCGCTTCGACCCGTCCCAGACCCGCACGGAGGTGGTGCTCGTCGTCGACGAGCGACCCGAATGGCTCGCCGGTGCATCCGTGACCTGCGTCGCGCCGTCCCAGATCGGTACGAGTCGTCCCTTCTTGGTGTACTACGCGGAGGGGCCCGGCTACGCGCTGGTTGGCGAGACCGACGCTCCGGCGGCCGCGTCCGTGCTGTTCCAGACCGCCGATCGGGTGACGGTCGAGCACCTGGCCTTCCAACTCCAACGCGCGCTCGGCGTGCCCATCACGCGCTGACGGAGGACTCGTGAGTCGCCTGGTCGTGATCGCGGACGCCAATCTGGAACGCGCCGAGCGGCTTCGCGAAGCGTGCGCGGTGCGTGGCTACGCGACGCGTATCGTCGCGCACGGCG
Source organism: Deltaproteobacteria bacterium (assembly GCA_031362725.1). GTDB lineage: Bacteria > Myxococcota_A > UBA9160 > UBA9160 > PR03 > PR03. Next base: position 6,067 of record JANLTC010000009.1, read on the forward strand.
CTGCCGCGCTCGAGACCGCGGTTCGCGAGGCGCCGGACGTGTTGGTCATGGCGGGACCGCTCGATCTGATCGATGCCGGCACGCTCGTCGAGATCCTGCGTGCGAATCCCCGAACGCGGCGTGTTCGCTTCGTATTCGTCGGCGATACCCCCGCTGGCGGCGCCGAGGAGTGGGGCGCTTCCGCACTGCCGGCCCATGCCGATCCCGACGACGTCGGCGAGCGCGTGGCAGAGCTGGCGGCGCGCGGATCGGAGCTCGACGCTGTGGTGCACGAAGCGCGCGAAGTCGTCGAGGGTCGGCTTTCGCAGATTCCGCTCGTCGATCTCCTGCAGCTCTTTCATCTGAACCGGCGCAGTGGACTGATCGAGGTGCGGCGCCGCAACTCCGAAGGTCGCACCGTGCAGGGCCGCGTGCACCTGCGCGACGGGGACGTCGTCCACGCTACGACTCGCTCCGTCGAAGGTGAGAAGGCGCTGTTTCGGCTGCTCGGGTGGAGCGAGGGAAGCTTCGAATTCCGGCCGGACACGGCGCGCGTCGAAACGCAGATCACCGTACCCACCCGCGGGCTACTTCTCGAAGGCATGCGCCAGCTCGACGAGGGGAAGAGGCTTCGCGCGCAGCTGCCGTCGCGCGAGGCGCACGTCGCGCTCAAGGTGCGCAATGGAGCGCTTCCGAGTGTCGTGCAACCGCTCACCCAGGAAGTCCTGTTGCTGCTCGAGCTGTACACGCAGGTGGGCGAGATCGTCGATCGCGCGTCGTTCCCCGACTACCAGGTGCTGCGCACGCTGCAAACGCTCGTGCAGCGCGGCATCGTGGAATTGCGCGCGGGCGCGCCGATGCCGCCGCCCGACGCGGGTCTGTTTCGCGCGGCGCAGGTGCGCCGGATGCGCGAATGGCAGGGCGCCACGAGCGGCGGCAGGGGTCCCGCGCGCGACGCAAAGCTGTTGCTGGCCTCGTCCGACCCGCGCCTGACCGACGCGTTCATCGAGTTGCTGCGGGGACTGCCGGGTGTGACTCCGCATCCGCGCATGGAGAACGGCATTGCCTTCGACACGCTCGGGCCGGTCGCGCGCCTCCGCGTCGACGATGATCTCGGTATCGAGTTCGTTCATGTGCCGTCCGACCCGCGCTACGCGCCGCTCTGGCCGCTGGCGGGGCACGGCGCGCTCGGAACTTTCCTGCTGCTCGGCGGGGGCGTCGCAGAGGCCGCCGAGGCGCTGCGACCGCTCGCTGCAACCCTGAGCGCCATGCCGCGCTCTCGACTGCTGCATCTGCTGGTGCGACGGCCGGGCGAGCCCGCTCTGGCCGACGAGCTGCGACGCAATGTCGCACTCGTCGAGGAGTCGATGTTGTTCCTGCTGCCGCTCGAGGGCCGCAAGGAGCCGCTTGAACGCTTGCGCGGTGCGTTCTCGAGAATCATTCCGTGACCGCAACGCACCTCAAGTCGTTCGCGATCTTCAGTGCTCTCGCGGACGACGAGCGCGAAGAGTTGGCTGCGCTGTTGGAAGAACGCGACTTGTCGATTGGCGAGACGTTGTTCGAACAGGGCGACGAGGCGGACGCTCTGGTGCTCGTCGTACGCGGGCGCGTCGAAGTCACGAGTCGCCCCGGCATCGAGAAGGTCGTACTCCAAGCCGGCGCGACGATCGGCGTGCTCGCGCTCTTTGCGGTGGGCACTCGCGAGACGAGTGTCATCGGCGCCGATGCCAGCGATCTGCTGTTGCTGCGTCGCGAAGAGTTCTTGCGCTTCGCCGAGGATCACCCGCGCGCCGCACTTCGAATCTCCGCCGCGGCGGCTGCCGAGGTCGCGCAGCACGCGCGCGCTGCACTCGCGTGCGGAGACGCTTCGATCGGTTGACCCTCGCGGAGGCGGCGAGTAGACTCGCCCCCACTCGGTGCTCTCCGATCGCTCTGCCTCCACGTGTCTTCGATCTCGATCCCGATCTCGGCCCGGTCTCGAACGCGATCTCGACTCCTTTGCAACTCGTTCGCTATTCGGTCGCAACCGACCCAGCTGCCTGCGCATTGCCCCGTCGTCGTACGTCGCGCCAGGTTTGTGGGTCCACATCCAATGGTCGACGCGATGAGCAATGAACTTGGCGAAATCGACGGCATCCCGATTCGCGACGCACTGACTTTCGACGATGTGCTGCTGGTCCCGGCGGCGTCGCAAGTGCTTCCGCGCGACGTCAACGTGCGCACGCGCCTCACACGGGAGATTGCGCTGAATCTCCCGTTCGTGTCGGCCGCGATGGACACCGTCACCGAGCACGAGACGGCGATCTGCATGGCACAGAACGGCGGGCTTGGCGTGGTGCACCGCAACCTACCGCCGGCGGTACAGGCGGCGGAAGTCGCCAAGGTGAAGCGTTTCGAGGCGGGTCTGATCGTCGACCCGGTCACGATGCGACCCGAGCAGTTGATTCGTGAGGCGCGTCGCATCATGGCGCACCATCGGATCTCTGGCGTGCCCGTCACCAAGGACGGCAAGGCGGTCGGCATCCTCACGAACCGCGATCTGCGCTTCGTGCGCGACGATGATCAACCGATCTCGAACGTGATGACGCCGCGCGAGAAACTGGTCACGGTGGCGCCCGGCACCCAGCTCGAGCGCTGCAAAGAGCTGCTGCACGAACACCGAATCGAGAAGCTGCTGGTCGTCGACGAGCACGGCGATCTGCGCGGCCTGTTGACGATCAAGGACATCGAGAAGAACGAACGCTTCCCGTATGCCGCGAAGGACGACTTCGGGCGACTGCGTTGCGGTGCCGCGGTCGGCGTCGGGCCGGATCGCCTGGAGCGCGCACAGGCGCTTTTCGACGCGGGCGTGGACGTGATCGTGGTAGACACCGCGCACGGTCACTCTCAGTTGGTGCTCGATACGCTGGCAGAACTGCGGCGCATCTTTCCGAGCATGCCGATGGTGGGTGGCAACGTGGCGACCGCGGAGGGCGCCGAAGCGTTGATCAAGTCGGGTGCGTCGGCGGTAAAGGTGGGCGTCGGTCCGGGTTCGATCTGCACGACGCGCGTCGTCACGGGCGTCGGCGTTCCGCAGCTCACGGCCGTGATGGACGCTGCGCGGGTGGCCGCGCGTTTCGATGTTCCGGTGATCTCGGATGGGGGTGTGAAATTCTCGGGCGACGCCGTGAAGGCGCTCGCTGGCGGCGCCTCGACGGTGATGATCGGCTCGCTCTTCGCCGGCACGGACGAAGCGCCGGGCGAGACGGTCCTCTACCAGGGCCGCACCTATAAGCTCTACCGCGGGATGGGCTCGCTCGGCGCGATGGCCGACGGCTCGCGCGACCGCTATTTCCAGGGAGACGTCGAGGCCGCGAAACTCGTGCCCGAGGGAATCGAGGGTCGCGTCCCGTATCGCGGCAGCTTGACCAGCAACATACACCAGATGGTGGGCGGCCTGCGTTCCGGGATGGGCTACCTGGGTGCGGCGGATCTCGTGGAGCTGCGGCAGAAGGCGCGTTTCGTGCGCATCACGCAGGCGTCGCTGCAGGAAAGCCATGTGCACGACGTGGTCATCACGAAGGAAGCGCCGAACTACCGGCTCGACTGACACGAGGGATCCGTGCTCATGCCCGCTGATGCGCATCGCGACCGGGTCCTGATCCTGGACTTCGGTAGCCAATTCACGCAGCTGATCGCCCGCCGCATTCGCGAGCATGGCGTCTACTGCGAGATCCACCCCTGCCACGTTTCGCTCGAGGCGGTGCGGGCGTTCGCGCCGCGCGGGATCGTGCTGTCGGGCGGTCCATCGAGCGTGCTCGATGCCGACGCGCCCTTTGCGCACCGCGAAGTGCTGGATCTCGGCGTTCCGGTTCTCGGTATCTGCTACGGGCTCCAGTGGATGTGCCAGCAACTCGGCGGCGTCGTCGAAGCATCGGACGACCGCGAGTACGGACGCGCCCAGCTGAAGCTGGAGCGACGCGGCGATCCGCTCTTCGCCGGTCTCGAAGACGAGGCCGAGCGCACGGTTTGGATGAGCCACGGCGATCGCGTGTTGCGGCTGCCCGACGGCTTCGTACGCATTGCGTCGAGCGACAACTCCCCATTTGCCGCTGTTCGCGACGCTCTGAAGCCGCTCTACGGCATCCAGTTCCACCCGGAGGTCGTCCATACCGAGGGTGGCAGCGCAGTGCTCGCGAACTTCGTGCACGGCATCTGCGGCTGCGGCGCTTCGTGGTCGATGGAGGCGTTCATCGGCGAAGCGGTGAGCCGCATCCGTGCGCAGGTCGGCGATGCGAACGTCGTGTGCGGACTCTCGGGCGGCGTCGATTCGTCGGTTGCTGCGGCGCTCGTGCATCGCGCGATCGGCGACAAGCTGCACTGCATCCTGGTCGACCACGGCCTGCTACGCGAGAACGAGGCGGAAGAGGTCACGCGGATCTTTCGCGAAGGGCTCGGCATCCCGCTCACCGTCGTCGATGCGCGCAAGCGCTTCCTCGATTCGCTCGAAGGCGTCAGCGATCCCGAGAAGAAGCGGCGCATCATCGGGCACCTCTTCATCGAAGTCTTCGAACGCGAGGCCGAACGCATCGGCGACGCGACCTTCCTGGTGCAGGGAACGCTCTACCCAGACGTGATCGAGAGCGTGTCGGTGCGCGGCCCTTCGCAGACGATCAAGACGCATCACAATGTAGGCGGCTTGCCGGAGCGGATGAAGCTCGCGCTGGTCGAGCCGCTACGCGAACTCTTCAAGGACGAAGTGCGCGCGGTCGGCCGCAAGCTCGGCATCTCGGATGCGCTGGTCGGACGCCATCCATTCCCCGGTCCCGGACTCGCGATTCGCATCATGGGCGAGGTCACCGACGAACGTCTTGCGATCCTGCGCCGCGCCGATGCGATCTGGATCGAGGAGTTGCGACGCGGCGGTCTCTACGATGCCGTCTGGCAGGCCTTCGCGGTGTTCCTGCCGATCCAGACCGTGGGCGTACAGGGCGACGCGCGCACCTATGACCACGTCGTTGCGCTGCGCGCAGTGACCTCCGTGGATGCGATGACGGCCGATTGGGCGCGCCTTTCGCACGACGTGCTGGCCCGCGCATCGAGTCGCATCACCAACGAGGTGAAAGGCGTCTCGCGCGTGGTGTACGACATCTCCTCGAAGCCCCCCGCCACGATCGAGTGGGAGTAGGCGGAGGGGATGCCGCGACCCTTCGCCCACCTGCATCTCCACACCCAGTACTCGCTGCTCGATGGCGCGATCAAGCACAAGTCGCTCTTTGCACGCGCCAAGGCGCTCGGGATGCCGGCGGTCGCGATGACCGATCACGGCAATCTGTTCGGCGCCGTCGAGTTCTACGAGAAGGCGCGCGACGCCGGTGTGAAGCCGATCCTCGGCTGCGAGGTCTACGTCGCTTCGGGATCGCGCTTCGAGAAGAAAGGCCGCGAGAAGGACGAAGCAGGCTTCGACGCGATCAGCCACATGCTGCTGCTCGCGATGAACGAAACCGGCTACCGCAACCTGACGTACCTGGTCTCGAAGGGCTACCTCGAGGGTTTCTACTACAGGCCGCGCATCGACCTCGACCTGCTGCGCGAACGCAGCGAAGGACTGATCGCTACGTCCGGATGCCTCTCGTCGATGGTGTCGCGCGCGATCCTCGACAACGACGCGACCCGCGCCTGGCGGCTGGTCGAAGACTTCGCGTCGATCTTCAAGGATCGTTTCTATCTCGAGCTGCAGCGCCACGGTATCCCTGCACAGGACAAGGTGAACGCCGAGCTCGTGAAGATGGCGGCCGACCTGCGCCTGCCGCTGGTCGCCACCAACGACGCGCATTATCTCGAGGTCGACGACCACGAGCCCCACGACGTGCTGCTCTGCATCGGCACCGCCGCCAACCTCGACGACCCGAAGCGCTTCCGCTTCGACGGCCAGGGCTTCTACGTGAAGGACGGCGACGAGATGTGGGAGGTCTTCCACGACCATCCCTCCGCCGTCGCAGCCACCCTCGAAATCGCCGAACGCTGCGACGTCGAGCTGGAGATGGGCAAGTACCACCTGCCCGAGTTCCAGGTGCCCGCCGGAACGACGCGCGAGCAGGTCCTGGAAGAGCAGGCGTGGACGGGCCTGCGAGAGCGCCTCGGACTCGAACGCGACGAGCCGCTGCCCGGCAAGCATGGCGTCTATGGCGAGCGGATGAAGTACGAGCTGTCGGTGATCCAGTCGATGGGTTTCGCCGGCTACTTCCTGATCGTCGCGGACTTCATCGACTACGCGCGACGCACCGGTGTGCCAGTTGGCCCCGGGCGCGGTTCCTCGGCGGGAAGCCTCGTCGCGTATGGCCTGGGCATCACCGGCGTCGATCCGATCGAGTACGACATCCTCTTCGAACGCTTCCTGAATCCCGAGCGCGTGTCGATGCCCGACATCGACGTCGACTTCTGCATGCGCGGTCGCGATTCGGTGATCCGCTATGTCGCCGAGAAGTACGACGGCAACGCGAACCCGGCGCCCGAGGAGATGCGCGTCGCGCAGATCGTGACGTTCGGGACGCTGCAGGCGAAGGCGGCGCTGCGCGACGTCGGTCGTGCGCTCGGCATGCCCTACGCGGATGTCGACCGCATCGCGAAGTTGATCCCCGAGGCGCTCGGCACGACGCTCGACGATGCCCACCAGCAGTCGCCCGAGTTGCGCGCGCGCGTCGAGGCGGATGGGCAGGTCGCGCGCCTGTTCCAGACTGCGCGCAAGTTGGAAGGCCTGACGCGTCACGCATCGAAACACGCGGCCGGCGTGGTGATCGGCAATCGTCCGTTGATCGAGATGGTGCCGCTCTACCGCGATGCGCGCTCCGGCGACATCATGACCCAGTACGACATGCGCTGCGTCGAGAAGATCGGGCTGATCAAGTTCGACTTCCTGGGCCTGAAGACGCTCACCGTGATCGCGGACGCGGAGAAGCTGATCGGCGCCGAGCATCCGGGCTTCTGCGTCGAGAAGGTTCCGCTCGACGACGTGCTCACCTTCGATCTGCTCTCGCGCGGCGACACCGAGGGCGTGTTTCAGGTCGAGTCGAGCGGGATGACCGATCTCGTGATCAAGCTGAAGCCGCGCACCTTCAAGGAGATCATTCCGCTTGTCGCGCTCTACCGGCCGGGTCCGCTCGGCTCCGGCATGGTCGACGAGTACGTGAATCGCAAGAACGGCGTCACGAAGATCGACTATCTGCTCCCCGAGTTGCAGGAACTCACTTCCGAGACGCTCGGCGTGATCGTGTATCAGGATCAGGTGCTGCAGATCGCCAACAAGCTCGCCGGCTACAGTCTCGGCGAGGCAGATCTGTTGCGCCGTGCGATGGGCAAGAAGAAGCCCGAGGAGATGGCGAAGCAGCGCGATCGCTTCGTCTCGGGCGCCGTCGCGCGCGACATCGATCGTGGCAGGGCCGAGAAGGTATTCGACCTGGTGGCCGAATTCGCCGAGTATGGGTTCGCGAAATCGCACTCTGCTGCGTATGCCCTGATCACCTACCAGACCGCCTATCTCAAGGCGAATCACCCGCGCGAATACCTGGCGGCGCTGCTCACCGTCGAATCGGGCAATCACGACAAGCTCACCCGCTACATCGCGCACGCGCGCGAGAAGGGCATCGAAGTCCTGCCGCCCGACGTGAACGAATCGGTGCGCGACTTCACGACGGCTGCGGGCGGCATCCGCTTCGGGCTGGCTGGCATCAAGAACGTCGGCGACGGCGCGATCGAGGCGATCGTCGAGGCTCGAAGCAAGGGTGAGGGCCGCTTCGGCAGCCTCTTCGAGTTCTGCCAGAACGTCGATTCGAAGCGCGTGAACCGGCGGGTCGTCGAGAGCCTCGTGAAGTGCGGCGCTTTCGATTCGATGCACGCGAACCGCGCGGCTGTTTGGGGCGCACTCGACGCAGCGTTGGAGCGCGGGGCTGCGGCGCAACGCGATCGCGAGATCGGCCAGGGAAGCCTCTTCGGCGGCGGTAGCGCGCGCACGGCGGGTCCCGATCCCAGACTGCCCGATGTGGCGGCCTGGACCGACAGCGAGCGCCTCGGCTACGAGCGCGAGCTGCTCGGCTTCTACGTGACGGGCCACCCGCTCGGCGCCGTCGCACCCGCGCTCGCGCGCTTCACCGACACGCGTTCGAGCGCGACCGAGGGCAAGGACGGTCGCGACGTGCGCATCGGCGGGCTGCTGACCCAACTGCGCGAGACGCGGACTCGCAAGGGCGACGCGATGGGTTTCGGCACGCTCGAGGACCTCGAGGGCGCCTTCGATCTCGTGATCTTCTCCGAACCCTACGCGCGACTGCGTCCGCTGCTGAAGAGTGCGGTCGAGCCGGGGCCGGGGCAGCCGCCGATTCCGATCGTGATCACCGGCAAGCTGGAGGGCGGCGATCCGCCGAAGGTGCTGGTCCGCGACGCGCTGAAGCTCGAGGACGCCGAACAGAAGCTCGCGAGTCGGCTCCGCATCGAGGTGCTCGAGGTCGAGGCCTCGCGCGATCGGTTGACCGCGCTTCGGAGTGCGTTCGCGAGCCATCCGGGCGACTGCCCGGTCCTTCTCCACCTGCGGATTCCGGGAGAAAGCGAGACGGTGATCGCGCTGCCCGACGGCTGCGCCGTCTGCCCGAGCGACGCGCTGCTGGCGCAGGTGAACGCACTCTTCGGTCGCCGCGCGGCGGAGTGGGTGCAATGACGCCGACGGTTCGCGTGTGCGTCGTTGCGTCCGCGTTGATGGCGCTCGTCCCGAGCGTCGCACGCGCGGAGCTGGTGCGGGTCGAAGGCGTGGGGTCGGTGCCGCTCGAGGCCGGCTCGACCGGCGGAGCAACGGCGCGCCAGGCGGCGCTCGAAGCAGGCGTTCGCGAGGCCGTGGAGCGAGCCGCGCTGGACCTTGCCTCCCAGGCTGGTGCGAGCGCCTCCGCTGATGCCATTCGGGCGGCACTCGGGAGCGACCTGCTCCGCTACGCGAGCCGCTTCCGGATCCTCGAGGATCGCGGCGAACGCGCGCCGCTGCTCGAACTGAGCGCCAGCGCCAAGCGCGAATACGTGGTGACCGTCGAGGTGCATGTGGATCGGTCGCGTCTTCGCGTCCAGCTCCAGAACGCCGGACTGCTCGGGGCCGAACCCCAGCCGAGCGCGCGCCGTGCGCTGCGCGTCGCCTTCGAGGGGGTCGATTCCTATCGGGTCTGGGAGCGGATCGCGCGCGCTCTCGGGGCTCGCGGTGGCGCCGTTCGGCCGCTCGAGTTCGCGCACCGCCGCGTTCTCGCAGAAGTCGAGACCAAAGAGGAAGCCGCGAGCCTGGTCGCGCGTCTCGGTGCCGCGCTCGGCGATGGGCTCGAACTGCGCGCCGCGGGGATGGATGGCGAGACGCTGGTCGTCGCGGTCGCGACGCGAATTCCGTCCGATGTGGAGGCCAGCCCGGTCGCTCCGCCGAGCGAGCCCGCTCCGAAGCCTTCCGCTCGTTGACGAACTCCAGCCAAATCGGTATTGACTGCGCCACGTTAGCTGGCTTCCTGGCACGTAGCTCAGTGGGAGAGCACTACCTTGACACGGTAGGGGTCGGCGGTTCAATCCCGCCCGTGCCAACCACTGCAGGCGCCCAAGTGGCGCGTGCAGCGGGCCGAAGGCGAGCGAAGATCAATCTGGCTCACGTTCGACTCGGCAGTTCTCGTTCCGCTTCGTCCTGACGCTTGAAGGCTCGATATGTTGCTCCTCCGCTCATGACCGAGATCCACGTGCGCCTGCCGGATGGCAGGCTCCTCGACGTGCCTGTGGGCACCACGGTTCTCGGCGTTGCGGAACGCATCGGGCCCGGACTCGCGCGCGCCGCGCTGGCCGGCCGTGTCGACGGCACGCTCGTCGATCTGCGCCTGTCGCTCACGGCGGACGCCGCCGTCGAGATCGTCACGAACAAGGATCCACAGGGCGGTGCGGTGATCCGCCACTCCGCCGAGCACGTGATGGCTGACGCCGTGAAGCGTCTGTTCCCGAACGCGCAGGTCGACGTCGGTCGCACCGACCACTCCGAAAAGTTCCAGTACGACTTCCTGGTCGATCGCTCGTTCACACCCGACGATCTGGCGCGCATCGAGGACGAGATGCGGCGCATCGTCGCCGAGAACGCACCCTTCGAGCGTCGCGTGGTGTCGCGCGCCGAGGCAAAGGCGCTCTTCGAGTCGATGGGCGAGACCTTGAAGGTGGCGCGCCTCGCCGACATTCCGGGCGGCGACGACATCACGCTCTTCACGCATGGCGGCTTCACCGATCTGTGCCGCGGTCCGCATGTGCAGCGCGCCGACCAGATCGGCGCGGTGAAGATCATCGAGGCCGCCGGCGCGTATTGGAGGGGCGACGAGTCGAACCCGATGCTCCAGCGCATCTACGGCACGGCGTTCACCAACAAGAAGGAACTCGACGAGCACCTGGCTCGCATCGAAGAGGCCAAACGCCGCGATCACCGCCGCCTCGGCGTCGAACTCGATTTGTTCCACATCGAGCCGCTGGCGCCCGGCTCGCCCTTCTACCACCCGAAGGGGATGGCGCTCTACAACGGTCTCGTCGACTACATGCGCAGCCTGTATCCCAAGTACGGCTACCAGGAAGTGATGACGCCGCAGCTCTACCGCGCGGATCTCTTCAAGACGTCGGGTCACTACTTCGAGTTCCACGACGACATGTTCTGGTTCGAGGGTGACGAAGGCGAAGAACTCGGCGTGAAGGCGATGAACTGCCCGGGCCATTGCCGGCTCTACCAATCTGCGAAGCGCTCGTATCGCGATCTGCCGATCCGCTTTGCCGAGTTCTCGCGCCTGCATCGGAACGAACGCAGCGGCACGCTCACGGGGCTCTCGCGGGTGCGCGCGATGGCGCAAGACGACGCGCACATCTACTGCGAACAGAGCGCCGTGCCCGCGGAGATCGAGCGCTTCTTCGCGATGACCGCCGAGGTCTACCGCGATCTGCGTCTCGCGGGCGTGAAGGTGTCCGTCTCGACGCGCCCGGAGCGCTTCCTCGGCGAAGCGGGCGACTGGGATGTCGCCGAGCAGGCGCTGATCGACTGCGTGAAGAACGCCGGTTTCGAATGCGGCATCAAGAAGGGCGAGGCAGCGTTCTACGCGCCGAAGGTCGAGTTCGACTTCCAGGACGTGCTCGGCCGCGCCTGGACGCTGTCGACGATCCAGGTGGACATGGCGGCGCCCGGGCGTTTCGAACTCGCCTACGTCGGTCGCGATGGTCAGGAACACCGCCCGGCGATGCTGCATCGCGCAATCCTCGGCTCGCTCGAACGCTTCATCGCAATCTACCTCGAGCACACCGCCGGGGATTTTCCGCTCTGGCTGGCGCCGGTGCAGGCGATCGTGCTGCCGATCACCGAGCGGCACGCGGACTACGCCGCGAAGGTCCACGCCGCCCTCCAGTCGCGCGGCCTGCGCGCCGCGTGGGACGAGCGCAACGAGAAACTGAACTTCAAGATCCGCGAAGCGGAGCTGCAGAAGATTCCCTTGATGCTGGTGGTCGGCGACCAGGAGGTGGCGAACGGGACCGTCACGCCGCGCCGCCGCCACGGAGAGAAGGGCGCCGCCGAGTCGGTCGCCCTAGACGTGTTCGTCGCGGAGCTGTCGGCCGCAGTGGCAGAGCGTCGCGAGTCGATCTAGTCCCCAACGGAGGAAACCCGCATCCGATTCCCCAAGCGTGGAGAACAGCCGCGTACCAAAGACGACACGCGAATCAACGAGCGCATCCGCGCGCGTGAGATCCGCGTCGTCGACGAGGACGGAACCCAGCTCGGCGTGATGACGCCCTTCGACGCCGTACAGCGCGCCGTGGAAAAGGGCCTCGACCTGGTCGAGGTCGCTCCCGGCGCGAACCCGCCCGTGTGTCGCATCATGGACTACGGGAAGTACAAGTACGAGCTGAAGAAGAAGCAGGCCGTCAGCAAGGCGAAGGCGCACGCGGCGACGATGAAGGAAGTGAAGTTACGGCCGCGCACCGACGAGCACGACCTCGACTTCAAGTTGAAGAACGCGCGGCGTTTCCTTATCGAAGGGGACAAGGTCAAGGTCACGTTGATGTTCCGAGGGCGCGAGATCGTACACACCTCGATCGGGCGTGAGCAGCTCGACAAGGTGAAGGAGATGCTCGCGGACATCGCGGCTGTCGAGAATCCGCCCCGCATGGACGGCCGCTTCATGTCGATGATCCTCGTCCCCAATCGCGAAGCCATTCAAAGACTCGAACGGGCGCGCGCGCAGCAGCAGAAAGCAGATGCGGCACTGGAGAGCGGCGCGGGGGACGCCACGCCGGCGCCGGCCCGCGAGCCGCAGGCCGAGGCGGATGCCCCGCCGGCCGAGACCGACGCCACGCAGGCAGACGCGGAGGGCGAAGCGCCCCCGGCAGGAGAGAGTTGATGCCCAAGATGAAGACCCATCGCGGCGCGGCGAAGCGATTCACGCGCACGGGTACCGGCAAGATCATGCGCTCGCAGAAGAACAAGCGGCACATCCTCACCAAGAAGAGTGCGAAGCGGAAGCGACGCCTCACCGGCAAGGTGGTGGTGTC
>JANLTC010000119.1:0-7627 GCA_031362725.1 Deltaproteobacteria bacterium
GCTCTTCTGCAGTCGCGACCGTTTCGGCAAGAAACCCTTCTTCTACACGCTGCGCAACGACAGCTTCGTGTTCGCATCGGAACTGTCCGCGATCGTCCGCCATCCTGCCGTGGACGCGTCGGTGTCGCAGCGCAGTCTCCAGAAGTACTTCGCCTACGGCTACATTCCGGCACCGCACACGCTCTACCAGGACGTCCACAAACTCCCGGGCGGGCACTCGTTGACCTTCGACCTCGCGTCGCAGCGGATCGACGTGCGAAAGTACTGGGACTTCGTGATCGAGCCGTTCGAGACGGTGCCCGCGAACGCCGAGCGCGAGTGGGGCGAGCAACTGCTCGAGTTGCTCTCTGCGGCCGTGAAGCGGCGGCTGATGGGCGACGTGCCGCTCGGCTTCTTCTTGAGCGGCGGGATCGACTCGTCGTCGATCGTCGCGCTCGCCGCGCGCCACATGGATCGCGCGCGGATCCACACCTTCAGCATCGGCTTCGACGAGGCCAGCTTCGACGAATCGCAGTACTCGACCGCGATGGCCCAGCATCTCGGCACCCAGCACCATCTCGATGTGCTGTCGCTCGAAAAGGGCGCGGCGCTGCTGCCCGAGATCGTCGCGAAGCTCGACGAACCGATGGGCGACAGTTCGCTGCTGCCGACCTACCTGCTCTGCAAGCACACCCGCGAAAAGGTCACCGTCGCGCTCGGCGGCGACGGCGCGGACGAACTCTTCGCCGGCTACGACCCGTTCCAGGCGCTGCGCGCCGCGGAGCTCTACGGCCGCTTCGTTCCGCGACCGCTGCACATGGCCGTGAAACTGCTCGTCGATCGGCTACCGGTGTCGCACGCGAACATGAGCTTCGATTTCAAGGTCAAGCGCACGCTGCGCGGTCTCAGCCATCCGCCGAGGTTGTGGTTGCCGGTCTGGATGGGACCGCTCGATCCGCGCGAACTCGCCGCGCTCTTCGCCGAGCCGCTGGACGTCGAGGACGTCTACTCCGAAGCGATCGAACAATGGGACGCCTGCGGGAATGCCAGCCTCGTCGACAAGGTCCTGCAGTTCTACACGAAGCTGTACTTGCAGGACGACATCCTGGTGAAGGTCGACCGCGCCAGCATGATGAACTCGCTCGAGGCGCGCGCGCCGTATCTCGACATCGAGTTGGTCGATTTCGTCCGGCGCATCCCGCACCGCTACAAGTACCGGAACGGAGAGACCAAGTACCTGCTGAAGAAGGCGCTGGAGACGGTGCTTCCCCACTCGGTGCTCTACCGCGCGAAGAAGGGCTTCGGCATTCCGATCGGCAGTTGGCTCGAAAAGGGCATGTTGCCGATCGATGCCGGCGCGCTGCCGGGACTCGACCCGCGCTTCGTCGCAGAGCGGCTCGACGCGCATCGCAGCGGCCGTCGCGATGAGCGCGCCTTCCTGTGGAACTTCTGGCTGTGCGAGACGCATGCTGCCAGCCACGGCGATCGCGCGGCGCCGTGAGCTCCGCATCGTGAAGGTGCTGCTGATCAACTACGAGTTTCCGCCGGTCGGCGGCGGCGCGGCGAACGCAACGTCGTTCCTGGCGCGCGCGCTCGCGGACCTCGGACACGAAGTCACCGTGCTGACGACAGCGTTCGGTGATCGGCGCGGAACGACGCGCGAAGCGGGCGTCGACGTCGTCCGCGTTCGAACGTTGCGCCGCAGGGCGGACCGGTCGAATCCGCTCGAGATGCTCTCGTTCCTGCTCGCCGGCTCGATCCCGGGTCTGCGACTCGCGTGGCAGCGCCGCTTCGACGCGACGATCGCGTTCTTCACGATCCCGTCGGGACCGATCGCGTGGCTGATCTGGCTCGTGCTCGGCATCCCGTACATCGTTTCGCTGCGCGGCGGCGACGTGCCGGGCTTCGTGCCGGAGATCGACGCGATCCATCGGCTGATCGCGCCGTTGCGGCGCGCAGTGCTGGCGCGGGCCTGCGCCATCGTCGCGAACTCGCAGAGCCTCGCGCGGCTCTCGGCGTCGGCGGATCCGTTCGCGGTCGAGGTCGTCCCGAATGGTGTCGACCCGATCGCCTTCGCTCCGGAGCGGGCGGCGCGCGCTCCGGAGGACGAGTTCCGCATCCTCTTCGTCGGCCGCCTGCATTCGCAGAAGAACGTCGGCGTGTTGCTCGAGAGCGTCGCGGCTCTCGTCGCGCTGCCGGGGCCGCGCGTCGTGCTCGAGATCGTCGGAGATGGTCCCGAGCGCGCGGCACTCGAGCAGCGCGCCACCGAGACGGGCGCCACCGCCGTCGTTCGCTGGCATGGCTGGATCGACAAGCCCGCGCTGCTGGGCTGCTACCAGCGCGCGCAGGTCTTCGTCAATCCCTCGCTCTATGAAGGGATGCCGAACACGGTGCTCGAGGCGATGGCCTGCGGCGTCCCCGTGGTTGCGAGCCGGATCGGCGGCAACGAGGACCTCGTCATCGAAGGCGAGACGGGCTTCCTCTTCGATCTTGCCGCTCCGCAGCAGCTGACGGCGGCGCTGCAGCGCCTGCGTCTCGCTCCGCAGCTGGGTAGCGATTTCGGGGCGCGCGGGCGGCAGCGCGTAACCGACGCATTCAGCTGGCCCGGCGTCGCGTCCCAGTACGTCCAGATGTTGGTCGGGCGCAGAGCCGCGTAGAGTCCGGAAACACGCCATGTTGCTATCCAACTTCGAGTACATCCCGCTGCGCCTGCTCCGCCGCTTCGTCGTGCGCGGCGCGCTGCTCCAGAAGCTCGCTTCGTTCGCTCCGCACTACGAGGTCAGCCGCAATGAAGTCTCGTCAGACCCGATCGTCGGCGACTACGAGAAATACCTCTCGATCGCCGGGGCGACGTTTCGCGGCACGGACCTTCTCGAAGTCGGCTCGGGCCGCACCAACAGCGTCGGCTACGCGCTCGCGAGCCGGGGGGCTCGCCGCGTGACCTGCTTCGAACCGCATGCGGACTTCGATCCCGATCGCGACGCGCCGCTGCTCGCAGCGATCGCTCGTGGTGACGCGATGGATGCCGCGATGCTGGCGTCGCGCACGCTGCGGGTGACGTCGCTCGCACAGGTCGCCGATGCCTCGGTCGATCTCGTGCTCTCGTCGTCGGTGCTCGAGCATGTCCGCGACCTCCGCCGACTGATGGACGAAGTGCGGCGCGTGCTGCGCCCGACCGGTGCGATGCTCCACCTCGTCGACTACCGCGATCACTTCTTCAAGTACCCGTTCCATTTCCTGCAGTTCTCCGGTCGCGTCTGGGACCGCTTCCTCGATCCGGGCGATCTGCCGCGCTGGCGCCTGTCGGGGCAGCTGCGCGTGCTCGGCGAAGCGGGATTCCGGGTCGAGGTGTTGGCGCGCGATCGCGATGCCGAGGCGTTCGCGAAGGTTGCGCCGCATCTGGCCCGCGACTTCGATGCCGCGGATCCCGAGATCGCCGTCACCCACGCGGCGCTCTTCGCGCGGCTCTGCTGATGCGCCTGTTCCTGAAAATCGCGACGAGTCTCTTGCTGCTCGCCTGGTTGCTGCTGCGCAGCGACATCGGGCACGTGTTCGAGACGCTGCAGAAGCTGTCGCCATCGGTGATCGCGGGCGTCGCCGTGCTGATCCCGATCATGATCGGTGTCGCCGCCTTGAAGTGGTGGATCTTGGTGCCGCGCCATGCATTCGCGCAGATCGTGCGCATCAATCTCGTCGGCGTTTTCTACTCGATCGTGCTGCCCGGGCAGGTCGCAGGCGAAGCCGTGAAGGCCTACCGGCTCGGCGCGGGGCGGGCCGACGCGGAGCAGATCGCCGCGTCGGTGGTGGTCGACAAGATCAACGGCATGATCGCGCTGTTGGTGCTCGGCATCCTCGGTGCGTTCCTGTCGCGATTGCAGTTCCCCGGTTCGCTGCTGGCTTCGTTCTCGGCGACGCTCGCGATCGGGCTCGCGCTCCTCTACTCGATCCATCTGCCGTTCTTGCGCGGTAGCATCGAGGTGGCAATCGGTTTCGTATCGCGCCGCTGGCCGTGGGCGCGACCCGCGACCGATCGCGCGGCGTTGTTCATCGCCGCGTCGACGCGCTATCTGGCGCGGCCCGGCTTGATGATCGTCTCGGTGCTGCTCGGGATGCTCTACCAGCTGCTCTGCATCGCCACGATCTTGATCATCGCGCCGACCTTCGGAATCGACATCCGACTGACCGAGTGGTTCTGGATCTTCGCAGTCGTCACGCTGGCGGTGCTGGTGCCGCTCTCGGTCGGAGGACTCGGGATTCGCGAGGGAGCGTTCGTAGCCGTGCTCGGCCTGCTGCAGGTACCCTCGGCCAGTGCGCTCGCGCTCTCGCTCACGATCTTCGCCTCGCAGCTCGCGATGGCGCTGCTCGGCGGCCTCATCGAGTTCGCGGGATTCTGGGAACGGCGGCAGCAGCCGCGTCTCGAATGAGTGGCATTCCGCGCGTGCCTAGCGCCGTGATCCGCATTCCGGACGGCGTGCTCGATCAGGTCGCCGCCAGCTACGGCCGCAGCCGCGAGCGCATCGCGAAACGGCCCGCACACGAGCTCGCCGCCGACGCGCTGAATCCAGCAAAGGCGCACGAACGGGTCGCGCGGCTCTGCCACGCGCTCGGCATCGAGGTCGAGTCGCTGCGCGGCAAGCGCGTGCTCGAAGTGGGGAGCGGCTTCGGCGTCTTCGTCGCCGTCACGCGAGCCGCGTACGGAATGGAGAGCTTCGGACTCGCGACCGCCGCGTCCGACTTCGGCGACTCCGCCCCCGTCAGCCGCGAGATCCTCCGCGGTAACGGCCTCGATCCCGAGATCATCACGAACTGGCGCGCCGAAGCGATCCCGTTTCCCGACGATCACTTCGACTTCCTCTTCTCCGAAGCGGCGCTCGAGCACACCGAGAATGCCGAGCGCGCGCTCGACGAATCGCTGCGCGTACTGAGGCCTGGCGGTGCGCTGCACTTCGTGTTCCAGAATTCCGGTTCGTTCTTCGAGGGCCACTACGAACTGCCCTGGATTCCCCATCTCCCGCATTGGCTGGGTCGGCTCTGGGTGCGGATCTGGGGACGGGACCCGGCCCTTCTCGAGACGTTGCAGTTCACGACTTTTTCCCGCACACGGCGCTGGCTCGCGTCGCGCGCCGATGTCGAAGTCGTGGCGCCGCGCGGCGCCCGCTTCGCCGAGGGGATGCGGACCCCGATCGTGCTGACGCTGCGCAAGCGTTCCGTTCCGGTGTCGCCGTCGAGAGCGGACAACCAGCAGATCTACGACGAGAACTGGCCGCAGTGGCTGGACATGAAGCGCTTCGGCCCGTCGAGTCGGTGGCTGCGCGCGCTGATCGGCGATCTGCTGGGCGGCCGACTGCGCGGCGCCGAGATCAAGCGCGTGCTGGATTTCGGCTGCGGCGAGGGAACCACGACCGAGTTCCTAGGCCACGCGCTGCCGGCCGCGAACGTGCTCGGTGTCGATCAGTCGAGCTCCGGCATCGACTGCGCGAGCTCCCACTACCGCGCTGCGAATCTCGAATTCCGCCATCAGCCCGCCGACGCCGTGCTCCGCGAGGCCGCGTTCGACCTGGTCACCTGCTTCGAGGTGCTCGAGCACGTCGAGGACTGGCAAGCGCTCGCGGATCGCCTCGCCCGCGCGACTTCGCGCTACCTGCTGGTGTCGTTCCCTACCGGCCGCATGCGCGACTTCGAGGTGAACGTCGGCCACCTGCGCAACTTCCGGCCCGGTGAGTTCGAGTCGTTCATCGAGCGCCAGGGATTTCGCAGCGTCGAGACCTATTATGCCGGCTTCCCGTTCTACTCCCCGCTCTTCCGCGACGTCTGCAATCTGACGAACAGCGGCGGCAACACGCTGACGCGCGGCCACTACTCGTTCTGGACCCGGCGACTCGGCGATCTGATCTTCGTCTCATTCCGCTTCCTGTCGACGCGCCGACGCGGCGGCGACCAGTTCTGCGGGCTCTTCGAGCGCGTGGAGCCAGCCGCGAATCGATGATGACTGCCGCCGATCCGCTGCGAAGCGTGCGCAGCGAGGCCGTGTGGAAAGCGCTGCTGGCGTGCCTCTGTGTCGCTTGGATCCTCGCGGTCGCGATGGCCGGGGTGAGCGCGCTGAACGCGCACCCGGACGAAGCTGCCCACATCGCCGCCGGCCAGTACTACGAGACCCACTGGCTGCCGCCCGAAGCGACCGAGGCCGCGCTGCTGCCCTCGCTCTCGACCTACGGATACACCTACCTCAGTAGCGTCGACGCGACGTACTTCTTCGCAGGCAAACTCGCGCGGCTGGTATCGGCGATCGTCCCGGACGAACGCCTCCGTTTTCGCGCCTTCAATCTGCTTCTGCTGCTGATCCTGGTCTTCCTGTACGCGGCGCGGCGCGACCCCTACTCACCGCTCGTGCTGCTGCTCGTCACGCCGCAGGTCTGGTACGTATTCAGCTACTTCAACAACGACGCGCTTCCGCTCGCGCTCGGGTTGCTGCTGGCGGACGCCGTGTTCGGCGCGCGTGCTCGCGTCGCGCTGGCGCTATCCGGCGCGTGGCGCGCGTCGTCGCTGCTGCCGCTCGCAGGCTGCGGCGTGGCGATCGGGCTGCTCGTGCTGACGAAGTCGAACTATCTGCCGGTCCTGGCGTTCCTGGGCTTCGTCGCGTTCTGGACCGCGTTCGGGCTCGCCGCCGCAACGATCGGCGTGGCATGCGTGGGCCCGTACCTCGCCCATCTACGCGGCTTCGGGTCGGTGCCGGAGTCCGTCGCGTGGACTTCGCTGGCGATCGGCGGCATCGCGGTGTCGGCGGCCGCCGCGACCCGCATGTGGCGCTCGCACGCGACGCGGACCGTCGTCGGGCGCGGCGCATTGGTGCTGCTCGCGGCTCTCGCGGTCGCCGTGCCGCCGCTCGCCTACGACCGCTTCGCGAATGGTGAAACGTCGGACAAGGCCGCCGCGATGAGCGCCATCGCCGAGCAGCACGCGGCGCCGGAGTACCGGCCCTCGAGCGCCGCGAGCGACGCATCGTTCTTCGGGCTTCGCCTGCGCGAGAAGGGCGTGACGCTCCCCGCGTTGCTGATCGCGCCGTGGGAGTGGCCGGCCAAGAGTTGGAAGTCGTTCACCGGCACCTACGGCTACATGACGATCCGGGGACCCACCGCCTATTACATCGTGATGTTCGCGCTCTACGTCGCGCTGCTCGCCGGCACCGCCCGCGTCGTGCTGCAGCGCGGTGAGCCGGGCGCGTGGCAACTGCTCGCGGCGTCCGCGCTCTTCTCCGCTGGCATCGTGTCGCTGTCGCTCTATCACTCGTGGATCAACGATTTCCAGGCCCAGGGTCGTTATCTGTTCCCGATCCTCGTGCTTTTCGCGATCCCGTTCACGAAGGCGTCGCGGCTCTTCCGCACGCGCGCCGTCCCGGCGCTGCTGGGTGCGGCGTTCGTGCTGTCGGCCGCTTCGTTCGTGTTCGTCGCGCTGCGCAGGATCGCGAAGTTCTACGGCCCGTAGCCGCTATCGCGCGGCATTGGCCGGTGGCATGTCACCCGCGGTGTAGATCTCGTAGACCTCTTCCTGCTTGAAGATCTCCGGTGGCGCCGCGCTGCGATGACGCAGCGTGAGTCCCAGCGCTTCCGGCTCCTCGATCGGTTTGGTGGTGATGAACACGATCGGCCGC
>JANLTC010000124.1:0-1931 GCA_031362725.1 Deltaproteobacteria bacterium
GCTGTGCGACTTCGTCGAGAGCAAACATCCGCAGGCACTCGCGGCACTGCGTGAAAAACGTGAGCTCACCGCCGAAGTCGCACAGCTCCGATTCGAAGCGTCCCATCGATTCGACGGGCAGTGTGTCGATGAAGCCGTTGGTCGCGGCATAGACGACGAGAACTTGCCTTTCGACGGCCTGAGGTTGCATCTGGGGTTGCTTCAGGATTTCGACGAGCCGCACACCGCGCGCGAGCATCTTCTGGGTCGAGGCGTCGAGATCGGATCCGAACTGCGCGAAGGCCGCCATCTCGCGGAACTGCGCCAGGTCGAGGCGCAGTGTGCCGGCAACCTGCTTCATGGCCTTGATCTGCGCCGCGCCGCCGACGCGCGACACCGAGAGGCCGACGTTCACAGCCGGTCGCACACCGGAAAAGAAGAGATCACTTTCGAGATAGATCTGCCCGTCCGTGATCGAGATGACGTTGGTCGGAATGTACGCCGACACGTCGCCGGCCTGCGTTTCGATGATCGGCAACGCCGTCAGTGAGCCGGCGCCCTCGGCCGCGCTCATCTTGGCGGCGCGCTCGAGAAGCCGCGAGTGCAGATAGAACACGTCTCCGGGAAAGGCCTCACGGCCGGGCGGGCGACGGAGCAGCAGCGACAACTGACGATACGCGACGGCGTGCTTCGAGAGATCGTCGTAGATGATGAGGGCGTGCTGCCCGTTGTCGCGGAAGTACTCACCCATCGCGCACCCGGTATACGGTGCGATGAACTGCAGCGGAGCCGCTTCGGAAGCCGTGGCCGCGACCACCGTCGTGTACTCCATGGCACCGGCACGGGCGAGCTTCTCGACGACCTGCGCCACCGTCGAGCGCTTCTGTCCGATTGCAACATAGATGCACGCCACGTCGCCGCCACGCTGATTGACGATGGTGTCGAGGGCGACGGCAGTCTTGCCCGTCTGACGATCGCCGATGATCAGCTCACGCTGGCCGCGACCGATCGGGATCATGGTGTCGATCGCCTTGATGCCGGTCTGGAGCGGCTCTTTCACGGGCTGGCGCGACACGATGCCCGGCGCTTTCAGCTCGATGCGGCGATTCTCGGTGCTCGCGATCGGCCCCTTGCCATCGATCGGCAGACCGAGTGCGTTGACGACGCGACCACGCAAGCCGGGACCGACGGGAACCTCGGCGATGCGACCGGTGCGGCGAACCTCGTCACCCTCGCCGATGGCGCGAGTCTCGCCGAAGAGCACGGCGCCGACGTTGTCTTCTTCGAGGTTCAGCACCATTCCGTAGATGTCGTGCGGGAATTGGAGGAGCTCGCCAGCGGCCGCCTTGTCGAGACCATAGATGCGCGCAATGCCATCGCCGCACGACAACACGACTCCAGTCTCACGAACCTCGAGCTCTCGATTGTAGTCGGCGATCTGTTGCTTGATGATGTCGCTGATCTCTGCGGCGCGAATCTCCATTGCTGATCCTTTCTCAGTCCTTCAACTGCCCGTAGCCATCTGCTGCTGCAGCTTGTCGAGCTCGGTGCGCATGCTGCCGTCGTAGATCTTGCCCTCGACTTCGACGATCACGCCTGCAATCAGATCGGGAACGACATCGACCCGCGCTACTACTTGTTTTCCCGTGATCGTGCCGAAGGCACGGGTGATCTCATCGAGCATGTCGGACGACAGTGGCGCGGCGCTTCGAATCGAGGCCCGCGTGATGCCGCGCTCGTCGTCGAGCAGACGGTCGAAGACGGTTCGAATGGCTGGGATGTAACTGAGCCGCCCGTGATCGGCGAGCAGCAACAGAAAATCGCGAATCGTGGCCGGGGCATTCGTCGCCTCGACGATCTTGGTGAGAAACGCCCGCTTGCGGTCGCGCGCGATTGGACCGGTAAGCACACGCATGGCACTCGGATCCGAGAGGGCATCCGCGATCGTCGCG
>JANLTC010000235.1:0-1800 GCA_031362725.1 Deltaproteobacteria bacterium
GCACGCTGTTCGGCGTAGGCGGGGTCTTCGAAACCTCTTGGGAACTGCAGCACGAACTCGGCGATCGCGTCGTCGAGTCCGATGCGCTTCGACTTGCCCTCGAACTTGCCGTCGCTGAACGCGGGCAGGCTGTCGAGTCGCGGATCGCTCTGGAGCTCCGGCACCGAAAGCGGCGACTTGTCGATCGCGAGCTTGCGCACGTCCAGGTTGTCGTCCTTGAAGTGAACGAGGACGTGCTGGAGCTTCACGTCGAGAACCTTGCCGAGGCCGAACTTCGTGTGTTCGATGAGATCGCCTGCGCGAAGTTCGTTGGTCTGCTCTGTCATGGGTCGGACTCCTCGGGGAAGGCGCCGCTGCGCCCTCAGAATTTGCCAAGAACGATTGCAGAGGTCGGTACGCCCGTGCCGGCCGTCACGAGGACATGTTCGACGTCGCGAACCTGGTTGACGGCGCTCCCGCGTACCTGCCGCACGCCTTCGGCAACGCCGTTCATGCCGTGAATGTAAGCCTCTCCCAGCTGACCGCCGTGGGTATTCACCGGAAGCGAGCCGCCCAGCTCGATGTTGCCGCCCCTCAGGAAGTCCTTCGCCTCGCCGGGCTTGCAGAAACCGAAGGACTCGAGCTGCGCGAGCACGAACGGCGTGAAGTGATCGTAGATCACCGCGGTCTGGAAATCGCCCGCCCCGACGCCGGATTGCGCGTAGAGCTGCTGCGCGACGAAGCTCATCTCGGGCAGATCGCCGATCGCGTCGCGGTAGTAGCTGGTCATCATCTGCTGATCGACGCTCGCGCCCTGTGCGGCTGCGCGGATAACGACCGGCGGCTGGCGCAGGTCACGGGCCCGCTCCGTGGCCGTTACGACCACCGCGACCGCGCCGTCGCTCTCCTGGCAGCAGTCTAGGAGTCGCAGCGGCCGCACGATCCAGCGCGACGCCTGATGCTCTTCGAGCGTGATCGGCTTGCGGTAGAACCACGCGTTCGGGTTCGTCGCAGCGTGCTTGCGACACGCGACCGAGACGCGCCCGAAGTCTTCGGTGGTGGCGCCATAGTCGTGCAGGTAGCGCTGCGCCTGCATCGCCACCCAGGAGGCCGGGGTCATCAGGCCAAAGGGCGTGTACCAACCGAAATGCGCGGTCTCGGTCGTTGCGACCGCCGGACGCGGCGTCGTGCCGGTGCCGAAGCGCTGCATCGAGCGCTCGTTCATCGCGCGATAGCAGACCACGACGTCCGCCGCGCCGCTCGCCACCGCGAGCGCGGCCTGCATGATCACGCCGCACGCCGCGCCGCCGCCGTAGTGGATCCGCGAGAAGAAGCGCAGCGGCCCCGCGCCGATCGCGCGCGCGACTTCGATTTCGGGATTGTTGTCCATGGTAAAGGTTGCGAGGCCGTCGACGTCGCGCGGCTCGAGGCCCGCGTCGCCGAGCGCGGCCATCACGGCTTCGCACGCAAGTCGAAGCTCGCTGCGACCCGAGTCCTTCGAGAACTCGGTCTGCCCGATTCCGGCGATCGCGGCGCGGCCCGGGAAGCTCGTCAAGGCGCGGTCACGCGAAAGCGGTGCAGCACGAAGTCTTCGTCGATCTTCTCGAACTCGACTGCGACGGGCATCCCGATCGCGACCTCGTCGGGCTGCGTGCCGACGAGGCGCGACACCAACCGCGTGCCTTCTTCGAGTTCGACCAGCACGATCACGTTCGGATACTCGAACGGCGGAATCGGCGGATGCTGCGCGACGACGTAACTGTGCACGACGCCGCGACCCGACGCTTCGATCGATTCCATCTCGAAGCCATGACAGCCGGG
>JANLTC010000252.1:0-1679 GCA_031362725.1 Deltaproteobacteria bacterium
TCGCAACCGCACTCTGTGGATTGGCTACCGGTCGTTGCTTCGCTCCGAGCGGGGGACTGCCAACACGCCCAAGTTGGCCATCCACTCGGTGGGCATCTCCAACGCAATCGCGTTCATCGCCTCGATGAGTGGCGGGCTGAAGTCAAGCATCATCGAATTGGCCAGCGGCTTGAAGAAGAAGCCTCGCGAGCTCCGGACTTTGAACCCGCCCGATTCGATGTCGGCCAGAAGCGTGGCGAGCGAGTACACGCGTTGATGACCCACCAGCTTGTCCCGCGCACTAAGTGAATCCAGCCGAGGCTGAAGGCCCATCAGCAGGGCCAGGCGCCGGTGGATCGATTCGCTGTTAGGCACGATGATCAGAACGCGTCCCCGCGGCTTCACCCAGGCGCGCATCCGCTTAAGGAGCGCGACTGGATCGTCCACGTGTTCGAGTACGTGGCTCGCCACCACGGCGTCATAACGCTCGCTGGTCGTAAACTCCTCGAACAAGCCATGGACCGACCGGACCCGGTCGCCATAGTGGTCCTTGACCTTCTGTACGAGGATCGACGAACCTTCGAGCTGAGTCACCTGCTTCCCCGTCTTCACCAGATGTTCCGTGACGATCCCCTCGCCATAGCCCAATTCGAGAATCGTCTTGCATCGTGCGAGCTGCGTGGCGATCCAATCGAGGCTGTGAACCTGTAGCGCATCCTCGATGAACTTGTCCGGAATGTCCTCGGCCGTGTGGTAGTCGGCGGCGATTTGGTCAAGCCGCTCCTTCGTCAGCACCATGCACCCCCGCCAAGTTCAAGGCCAATCTTGATGCCCTGCACTATCTGATCGTTCAGAGACGTTGCTCCAAATGGGGCCGCCGGCCCAACTCGCATCACGCCAGGCAACAACGTAGCCAGCTGTTGGTCTCGCCGCGCCGATAGGTCGAAGTTGGTTCGAGTCGGCAGCGCCAATGCGCCCTTGAAAGCGTCCACGTAGACCTCGGCCACCGCCTCATGCCTGCGAACTATGTTCAGGTCAAACAACGCATCTCGCGTGCGCCGGGACATCTCCTCCGGTGAGCCGTCAAGGAAGGCGGCGTTCCACTCACAGCAAATCCGGCTGAGCCGTTCAGCCTGTCCTGCGGCAAAGCTCTGATTGGTGATTCGGAACGGCAAGCGTTCGTCCTCCGGCAGAAGCAGCGTGCTGCGCGGCGTCCCTAGCTCAGCCGAGTCCACCAGCGCCGAGGCCAGAACGAGCGACGTCTTCTCGAGGGCGACGTCCGACTTTCTTCCGATCAGGCCGAGCAATTGCTCTGGGTCGCTCGCCCACACCAACTGATCGGCGCTGATCTCGGTACCCGCTGCGGTGCTTAGCGTGAATGGGCCGCGTCCTTCGCGGTGCGTGAGAGACGTGAGCTTGCCCTCGATCACTGAAACGTTCGGCACCGCGCGGACCTGCGCTTCAATCCGTTGCACCAACGTGGCTACCGCGCCGCTTGTTGGGTATGCGAAGTCGGTGTTGGGAAGATTGTGTGGGAGTCCCGCGAGTTCGCGTGCCAAGGTCTCCGGGTAATACAGCGGGAGCCACGCGAGACGGTGGTACCGTGCGAGAAAAGCAGCCGTGAAGCTGTCCGTGAGCTTGCGACAAAAAGGCTCAATACAGAGCGCGTGAAAAGTGCGTCCGTGATTCGCTAACGAGAC
>JANLTC010000285.1:0-13294 GCA_031362725.1 Deltaproteobacteria bacterium
GAGATCGCCGGCGACCTCGCGCCAGAGTGACGCGAGTCCGCGACCGGCGACGCGCTCGAACTGGAGGAGCGAGCGGTGCAGCTCGGTGTCGGTTCGTGCCGCGACCCAGAGTTCGAGTGCGGCGTCGAAGAGCGGACCCCCGAAGGCTTCCGTCACCAGGTCGAGCAGCGCACCGAGTCGGTCGGCGCCGCTCGCGGCGGGCATTGCTTCGGCGCGGCCACGGAGCTCGCTCGCGCGCCGCGCAGCCAGATGTGCGACGGCCGCGACCACGAGGTCCTGCTTGCGCGGGAAGTGGTGCACCTGTGCGCCGCGCGAAACGCCGGCGCGTTCGCAGACCGCCGTGGTGGTCGTGCTCGCGTAGCCGACCTCGACCAGCGAGGCGATCGTCGCGTCGAGCAGCCGCGTGCGGGTCTCCGCACTGCGCGCCTCCTGGGTGCGGCGCGGACGCGCGGCGCGCACCGGGACGGTCGAGGCGGGGGTCTCGGACATCGGAGGCGCACGCTAGCCGTGGAAAAGAAACAGTCAAGACTGCTTGTAAGAATCTCGACGAGGAATAACCTGACAACGGAATAACCTGACGCCCGGCACCGCTACGGTTGCGAGATGGAACGTGGTGTCGTCGTCGAGGCGGTTGGTGGACCCGAGGTGCTGCAGGTCGCCGCGCGCGACCCGGGGGCGCCGGGTCCCGGTCAGCTGCGCATCCGCGTCGCGGCTGCCGGTGTGAACTTCATCGACGTCTATTTCCGCACCGGCCTCTATCCGCGACCGCTGCCCTTCGTCGCGGGACTCGAAGGGGCGGGCCGCGTCGAGGCGATCGGTCCGGACGTTGCCGGCGTCGCAGTCGGCGATCGCGTCGCGTGGGCGTCGGTACCGGGTTCGTATGCGGACGTCGTACTCGCTCCGGCGGCGTCGGTCGTGCTGCTACCCGACGCCGTGCCCGACGAGACGGCCGCTGCCGCGATGTTGCAGGGCATGACGGCCCACTACCTCGTGCACGCGATCCGTCCCCCGCAACCGGGTGGCGCTGCGCTCGTCCACGCGGCCGCCGGCGGCACGGGCTTGCTGCTCGTCCAGATGCTGAAGGCGGCCGGTATGCGCGTCGTCGGCAGCTGCGGCTCCGCGGAAAAGGTCGCGTTGGTACGCGAGGCGGGGGCGGATCTCGCCATTCGTTCCGATGATCCGGACTTCGTCGCGACCGTGCGCGACACCACGGACGGTCGCGGCGTCGACGTCGTCTACGACGGCGTCGGGCGCGCCACCTTCGACAACAGCCTGTTGTGTCTGCGCCCGCGCGGCCTGCTCGCGCTCTTCGGCCAGGCCAGCGGGCCGGTGCCGCTCTTCGACTTGCAACGACTCAACGCCGGCGGCTCGCTGCTGGTGACCCGCCCCTCGCTCGCCCATTTCGTCGCGACGCGCGAGGAGCTGCTGCTGCGCGCCGACGCCGTGCTCGGCGCCATTGCGCAGCAGCAGCTTCAGGTTCGGATCGGCGCGCGCTTCCCGCTCACCGACGCCGCCGGCGCGCACCGCGCCCTCGAGAGTCGCGCGACGACCGGCAAGGTCGTGCTGCTTCCGTGACCGGTACACGATTCGGGAACGGCGTTCGAGTCGCGGCGTGAACGAGGCACGGATCGCCGCGGAGTCGAATCGCGTCACGCGGGCGAAGCCGAACGACCGCTTCCGGGCGATCGTGTTCTTCTTCGCATTGTGGGCCGCAATCGTCGCGACGTACGCGCTCTGCGTATTCGGTCTCGGTGGACCCGGCGCGATGAAAGGCACGGACCCGAGCTACGGCATCGTGCCCACGTTCCGCTTCAACACGATCTATGCGGCGCTGATTGCCTTCATGGCAACGGCGCTCCGGATCGAGCACCGCGTGCTCCCGCGCGACTTCGCCGCGCTGCGCGGGCTGGTCGCGGCCACTGAACCCGAGTGGGAACAGTGGCGCGCGCGCCTCTTCGACACGAGCCGCTCGAATTTCGCGGCGTGGCTCGCGGCCGGCGCTGCAGTCGGGCAGGTCGTCAATTTCCTCGGCTGGCGACTCGGCGCGCTGGTTCCGGGCGTCTGGCCGGGCCACTACCTCTTCATGAATGGCCTTGCGACCGTCCTGTTCGCCGAGATGGGCGTGCTCGGCGCGCTTTCACTGCGGCGATCGCGCGTCTTCCTCGCGATGGGGCGCCGCGCGCGCATCAATCTGCTCGCGCCCGACGAACATGCCCCGTTTGCGCGAACCGGGCTGCGCGCGTCGGCTTATTGGTTCCTCGGCTCGTCGATCGCGTCGCTGCTCACGCTCGACGCGGGCGCCTGGGGAATCGTCGTCGGGGTGATCGCGGTCACGCTGGCGCTCGGGTTCGTCTCGCTGCTGCTGCCGAGCCGGGGCGTGCATGAACGGATGCGCGCCGCGAAGGAGGACGAGCTGTTGCGCGTTCGGCTCGAAATCGACCGCGCGCGCGCTGCTTTTCGACGCGAGCGGCGACCGCGCCGGGATCGCGCGGATGCCCGCGCTGCTCGCCTGGGAGATGCGTGTCCAACAAGTGAGCGTGTGGCCGTTCGATGCGCCTACACTCGTTCGCTTCGCGCTCTTCCTGCTGGTGCCGCTCGGGTCATGGCTCGGCGGCGCACTCGTCGACCGCGCCGTCGGCGCAGCGCTCCGCTAGCAGGCCGACTCGAGACTCGGCCGACCCGCAGCCTGCAAGCGAACGAAGCGAGCGCGCAGCCTGCAAGCGAGCCCTGCGAGCGCGCAGCGAGGTGCAGCCGAGCGAAGTCCATGCACTAGCTCTTGCGGCTGTTGCCGCCTTCGACCGGCAGCGCCTCCATCGGGTAGAGCGGCACGCCTTCCTTCGCGAGTTCGAAGAATTCTGGACCCATCGGGTTGATGCCGCGAATCGGCATCGAGCCGCGGCGAATCGTCCAGTCCTTCGGCGCGAGTTCGCCGGCGCGCAGGAAGTGGCGTTCGGCCGCGTCCGCCCTGCCCTGCTGGTGCAGCCACCACGCGAGCGCCCGGTGCGCGCGCGCGCGCTGCGTCTCGGGTGTCGGCTGGATCTGGTGGCTGCGCACCGTCGCCGGATCGAGCGCGCCCTTGCCTTCGCGCACCCATGCCCGGAGCGCGTCGAGATACGGCGCCGCGTGCTTGCCATGGAATGCCGTGAAGGTGTCGGTGCCGAACTGCGAGTCGTGCGGGCGCACGATGCGGCCCTGCTCGTCGATCCAGATCATCGTCGGCACATTCGTGACGTGATACAGCTCGGCGACGACATGCTCGGTGTCGATCAGGCTCGGATGCGTCGGGCTCGCGCGTTCGATGTAGGGGCGCGCGTCCTCGGGATCCTTGTCGAGCGCGACGGTGATCGGGACGAATCCGTGCGAACCGAGTTCTTCGTACATTGCCTGCCACACGGGCAGGTCCTCGCGGCAGCCTCACCAGGAGGCATAGACGATCAGCAGCGCTTTCTTGCCGCGATGCGACGAGAGCGTGTGCTTGCGACCGTTTAGATCGGGGAGCGTGAAGTCGGGCGCTTCGAGCGTGGCGAGAGCCGCACTGCGTTCCGCCGCGGAGGTGCCGAGCGCGGCGGCGCGTTCGGCGACGTCGAGCGCGAGCGGCCGGTCCAGCGCGCGCGCGAACACCGCGAGATCGACGCCGCGCGCGTCGGCCAGCGCAACGCGGTCGCGCACCGGGATGCAGCGGTCGCCCTGGCAGAGGCCTTCGGGCTTCAGCTCCCACCCGGTCGCGTCGCGCAGCACGTCCGGTGCGATGCGCACCGCGTCGCCGTCGACGTTCGCGCGCAGCGAAGTCGCGCGGTCTCCGTCGATCAGCGTGAAGAGTTCGGGCGTGGCCATGGCGTTTCCTCCGAGCCGGCAAGCTAGCATGGGCCACGATGTCGACGATCGAGAGAGAGGGCGCATCGCTCTACTACGAGGTGCACGGAAGCGGGCCGGCGGTGGCCTTCGTGCACGGCTCGGGCGGCAGCGCATTGTCGTGGTGGCAGCAGATTCCCCACTTCGCCTCGCGTCATCGGGTGATCGCGTTCGATCACCGTGGCTTCGGCCGCTCGACCTGCGCGCCCGAAGCGATCGATCCGCGCCACTTCGCGGACGACCTCGCAGCGATCCTCGATGCGGCGGGTATCGCGTGCGCTGCGCTCGTGTGCCAGTCGATGGGCGGCTGGACCGGGCTGCCCTTCGCACTCGCGCATCCGGAGCGCACCGCGGCGCTCGTGCTCGCGGGAACGCCGGGCGGCGTCATGACGAGTCGCATCCAGCGCGACGCTGGCGAAGTGCCGCAGCGCGCCGCCGAGCGCGGCTTCCTCGGCATGGCGCTCGCGCGCGCATTCCTCGAACGCGATCCGGCGCGCGCTTTCCTGTATGACCGCATCGGTTCGCTGAATCCGCCGGCGACACTCGCGACCGTGCTGCCGAAGCTCGTCGCGCTCCGCGTCGATCCCGCGCAGCTCGTTGGCTTTCGTGTACCGACACTAGTGATAGTCGGCACCGAGGACTCGTTCTTCTCGGTCGAGGGGCTGCGCGAAGTCGCGGAGGTCATCCCGGGTGCACAGTTGCGGGTGCTCCCGGGGGCCGGTCACTCGGCGTACTTCGAGGAACCGGACGTCTTCAACGGACTCGTCGAGTCTTTCTTCGAGGAGATCGGAGCATGGGCCTCTTCGTCCTAGTCGGTCGCGACGGCGCGAGAGGTTCGCAGTTGCGCAAGCAGCATCGCGAAGCGCATCTCGCCAACCTGCGACCGCTCGCGGACGCGGGGGGCGTCGTCTATGCAGGACCGCTTCTCGACGCCGCCGAGCAGCCCTGTGGCAGCGTGATCATCTTCGAAGCAGAGAGTCTCGAGGCCGCACGCCGCTTTGCCGCGAGCGACCCCTACGTGGTGCATGGCATCTTCGAAAGCCACGACGTGTTCGGTTCGCGTCGGGTGTTCCCGGGTGCGGGAATCTGATCGCTACAGCGTCAGCTGTAGCGACGCTTCGGCCACCACGCGGCGGATGCGTCCCAGCTCGACGTCCGGGATCGCGTGGAATCGCACGCCCATGCCGTGCGGCAAGTTTGTGCGGCGCAAGTTTCCCGGCACGCTCGTGTAGACGACGACGCCCGCCGCGCACACCGGGCTCGGCCACAGATCGAGTTCCACCGAGATCGCCGCGTTCCGCATCGAGGGCCGCTGCGTGTCGAGATAGACGCCGCCGCTCGACAGCGTATAGACGCGAGCCGGCTTGCGACGTCCCGCCTGGATCACGTGTGCGGGGATGTCGAGCGGCGCGCGCATCTCGCCGCGCGAGAGGTCCTGCAAGCCGAAGCCTGCGAGCGCGCGATTCAACTGGAAGCGCAGTCGCGCATCGTCGCTCGGTTCCCAGAGCGCGAGCCGCAGACCCGCCCCCCGGAGTTCCGCGAGCGACTCTTCGTTGGGACAGACGCCCGCGACGACATACGAGAGGCGTCCCTGCGGAGCGCGCGCGGCGAGACTCTCGAGCGCGGCGCGGAGATCGGCGACCGCAAGGTCGGGTGGAATCAGCGCCGCCGCGACCTGGTTGCGATGCTCCTCGACGATTGCAAACGCCTCTTCGGCGGTTTTCGCCCGCATTGCCCGGTAGCCCATCCTGCGGATCCGATGGGTCAGCGCAACCCGCGGCGCGTCGCTGCCGTCGATGACGAGTACCGTGGGCTCGATCGGCATGACCTCCACCCCCTCTTTCGCGATTCATCGGCTGATCGAGCGCGCGGTGTGAGCAGCGGAAGCGCGCGCGCAACGGCACGGCAGGACGGTATCCACAACGTGCGGGCGCAACGCGTGGAGAGCACCAGAGCGCGCGCGGTCAGATCGCCAGAAGGCTACGCGGGATCGATGATCTCGGAGACGACGAGTCCACTGCCGCCGCCGCCACCCTCTTCGAGCACCGGTAGCGCACCCACCATCTTGGCTAGATAGCGCTCCGCCGGAGCGCCGAGATTGCGGAAGCGCAGCGCGAAGCCGCGTTCGCCATCGTCGCGCACGATCTCGGCGCGCACGACCAGCGGTGACTCTCCAGCCGTTACGTGAATCGCGAGCTGCAAGACCTGACCAGGCTCGAGATTCGGCGCCCGTTCGACACGCATCCCGCCCACCGAGAGATCCCGTCCGATCAGCACCCGTGCGGCCTGCTCGCCGAGCGCAACGATGCGGCGTCCGCCGAAAGCGTGGCGCGCAACGCGACGACGCTCGTCTGTGTCGGCAGCCCCGATCGCATCGGCGACGCCGCTCGAAACGTCCGAAGCGAGGCCTTGCTGGAAATCGGCATGGGCGCGTACGACTTCCCGCCGCGTCGATCGTCCCGAGCTGTACGTGAGGGGCTGTGTAGAGCCTGCATCCTGCGACGCCGCTTCCGGCGGCGCCGCGAGCCCCTTGGCGATCGCCGGCGATACGATTTCTCGTGATCCGGCGGCGGGGCCGTCGAGATGCGCGGCGACGGCCGCCTTGAGTTGCGGGACGAGCGCCTTTGCGACCTTGCCGAAGTCGACGCCGAAGCCGGATTCGCCGCGCTCCGTCGTCGTCGTGCGAACGACCCGGCCCCGCAGCGCGAAGCTGCGGCCGTCGGTGGCGGGATCGGGCACCCAGATGACGACGCCCTGTCCAACCCGCACACCGTGACGTGACAGCAATAGGCAGCCACGCATCGAGAGATCCGCGAGCATGCCATCGCGCTTCAGCAGGCCCAGCCGGAACCGCACCGGTGCACCCACCGCAACGCGCCGCGTGCGCCGCTCGGGGCCGCGATAGAGCGCGTGTACGAGGACCAGACGCAGCGCCGCTGGGTGAACTGGTCGTCGCACGACCAGGTCGACACCGGAGCGCCGCAGCAAGGTGCGCAGCGTGCGTGAATTCCGATCGAGGACCGCGATGCGCACGGACTTCGCGCGCGCGGAGACGAGGTGCTCGCTCTTTGCATAGCGGGGCGTCGTGACCAGCACGTCCCATTCGAGGCGTTCGCCCGCCGCAACGGTCTCGACGACCCGCGCGCCGATCGTCTCGGCCGCCAACTTCACGTCGGCGAGTTCGCCGTCGTGGAGAAGCAGCAGTGTTCGCGGCGAGATGTCGAGGGTCACTCCGCTCCTGCCCAATCGGAGGAAGACAGCCAGTACGCGTCGCATCGGCAGCTCGTGCGCGGGTCTGAAGGGATGCGAGGTCGCGCAATGCTCTCAACCGGGGCTCCCGTTTCGTCGATTCGTCCCGTCGGGCCGCGAGGCGCACGGGGAGGAAGCCGAGCATGAAACTCCGCGTTCTGTCTCCGCTGTTGATCTGCGCGCTGCTTGCGCCTCCGGGCTGCGGAATCGTGAAGGGCATTGCCAAGCGCTCGATCACGCGGATCACCAGCGTTGCCATTGCCGGCCTGATCTTCGGAGCCGACGAAGCCAGTTCCGGCGGCGCCGCGGTCGCGGAAGGTGGTGCGGCCGTCACCGACGCGACAGAAGACGACGCGGACGGCCTCTTCGGCAGCGACGACTCGGAAGACGCTGCAGCGGGTGGCTCCGGCTTCTACAAGGTCGTCGAAGCCAACGGCACTGTGCGCTTCGTCTCGAGTCTCGCCGAAGTGCCAGCGGCGCAGCGCCCTGCGGCCGAGCGACTCGACCTCGCGCCGATCGCACGGGCACGCAAGACGAATCGGCGCGCGCCCTCGCCGCAAGCGGTGAAACAGCTCGCGGTCGCGAAGGCGACGCCGCAGGCCGCGGCGGCGCGCGGGAACCACGAAGTCGTCGTCTACACCACATCGTGGTGCGGCTGGTGCAAGAAAACGCGAGCCTGGCTCGACACGCAGGGCATCGACTACGAGAACCGAGACGTCGAAGCGAACGCCGCATGGGCGGAGGAGATGCACGACCTCACCGGCTCGGGAGGCGTTCCGGTGATCGTGATCGATGGCGAAGTGATCAAGGGATTCAATCAGGCGCAGATGGAGAAACTGCTGCGATCCTAGGAGGTTGCGCTGCGGGTGTGCTCCTGGCGTTGGCACGCCGCCCGACGCCCGTCGCGGATCGCGCGGTCGAGCCGGCGCATCGCGACCACGTTGCCGACGCGGATCACCGCGGTCACCTCGTTCGAGAGCGCGAACCCGATACGCATTGCTAGGCTGCCGCGCCATGTCGCAGCTGCATTGTCGTCGACTTGCCGCGATCGACCGCGTGACGATTGCCACCTCGCTCGCGTGCAGGAAGGTCTACTACGGCGCGATGGAGAAGCTCGGCAAGCAGAAGCGTCATCGTTTCGCCGACCGCTTCCGGGCCGTAGCCCCGTTCCAGGGCGGCGACCTCGAGAAGACCGGTTGCGAAGCGGATGCCGACTACCAGCAATGCGAGCAGCGCGCCGCAACGGAGATGGATCCGGTGCTGGAATCGTTCCGCGAGCCCGTGCTGTTCCTGAAGCACAATCTGAACACCGCGGCGATCGCGTCGCTGCGCGGTGGCGTGGCTCTCGTCGAATCCGACCTCGGCGCCCGAATCCGCGACCTTCAGACTTCCATCCAAGAGGCGGACGCCATGCTGGCGACGCTGGAGAATCCCTGAATCGTGGCGAGAACGCGCGTATTGGAATCACTCGATGCGGGCGTGCTGTTGCTGACGCTGAACCGGCCCGATCGCAAGAACGCTTTCGACGAGACGATGTGGCGCGAGGCGCGCGACGCGCTGGCCGATGCGCAGGCGGATGACGCCGTACGTGCAGTCGTCATCACCGGCGCGGGCGACGCGTTCTCGGCGGGCCAGGATCTCGGTCAGATGGCAGCTCGACCCGACGAGGAGCCGCCCGGTTTCCCGGGTTTCATGGATCGCCTCGTCGCGTTCGACAAGCCGCTACTCGCCGCGGTGAATGGCGTCGGCGTCGGCATCGGCCTCACGATGCTGCTGCACTGCGACGTGGTGTGGATGGCAGAAGGCGCTCGACTGCGCGCACCGTTCGTCCCGCTCGGTGTCGTCCCCGAAGCGGCGAGCAGCTATCTGCTGCCGCTCCAACTCGGTCACCAGCGCGCTGCGGAGATGTTGTTCCTCGCGGAGTGGATCGATGCAGAGCGCGCGGTCGAGCTGGGAATTGCGACCCGCGTGCTAGCGCGGGTGGAACTCCTGCCCGCGATGTTCGCGCTCGCGGCGCGCATCGCCGAGCAACCGCTCGGCGCGCTGCGCTGGACCAAGCGAACGCTGCTGGCGGTGCGCGCCGACGGGATTCGTGCGGCGCGAAGCCGCGAAGACGCGGCGTTCGCGGTGCGCGTCGGCTCCCCCGAGAATCAGGAAGCGCTGCGCGCGTTCTTCGAGAAACGGAAACCGGAGTTCAGGAAGGTGCCAGCGGCCGATCGCGAGTAGCGCCCGGCAATCCCGCGGGCGCCGGCTCGAGATCGTTCTCGTCGGTGTCGGGCTCGCAAGGCGCACGATGGCGCGCCGCCTTGCAGGGTTTCGGGCTTCGTTGATGGTCGCGGTAGCGGATGCCGCAGTCGCGGCATTGAAGATCCGGCCCGAATCTGTGTCCCTGTGCCGCACTCGGCTGCGATTCACCGCCCTGTGGATCGCGGCGGCGCGGCGGTCGCTCGGGCGTCACGTCATCTCCTGCCGAGTCCACGGGGCTCGGATGCGACGGGTTCGCCGCTGGATCGCATGCGCACGGCGGTGTCGATCTGCGAGGTGAGGACGTCCCAGATCCAGGTGTAGAAGTGATCGTTCGGCTTGGCCGCGAAGGGCTTGGTGCATGCGGCGCTGCGCCGACCCCAGAGCAACACGTAGGGCGTGCCCTGTTCCTGCACGATGCTGAACTCGCGATTCACGTTCGAAGCGGCGACGGTGTGTTCGCCGCAGATCACGACGACGGCATCGACGCCGTCCATCCGCCCGCGCAGCTTGTCTTCCCAGCCGGCGTGGGGGACTTCCTCGCGGGACCAGTCCTCGACCGAAAGAGTCGAACCCGGCGCGACGCACTGCTTCGCAAAGAGTGCATGCAGATCGGCGTCGTGCCCCGAGTCGAAGCAGGCGAAGATGCGCAACGCCGTCACGCGATCATCCCTTCCGATCTTCGAAGGGATCCCCGGATGCACCGCGCGGAAGGCCATAGCCATCGAGTTCCTCGCGCGTCGCGACGCGCGGTCCCGTGTCCTCGTCTCCGCGGTCGGGCCGGCGGCCGCGATCTTCGCGCTTGCGAGCGGCTTTCTCATCGCGTGCGCGCTCGCGGTCGCGCTTCAACATGGACGGCTTTTTGGCAGCCACGGGACACCTCGAAATGACGTGGGAAAATGCGGCAGGGCGGGAGGCTTTGCGGAGAAGACGATCGCCCAATCGACGAAATCGGTGGCAGACTAGCATCTTCGACGCCTCGGACCCCACGGAGGACCGCAGATGCACGAGCGGATCGCTACGGCCGATCCCGAGATCCGCAGCCATGACGGCGCGCCCGATGGCTTGCCGCTCGTGATCGAAGCACGCGACGACCGCAGTGTCGCCGGCCTGTGCGCGTGGATCGCCGCGCGACACGAGTGGCTCCACGATCGCCTGCTCACGCACGGCGCGATCCTGTTTCGCGGCTTCGACGTCTTCGACGCACCGGCCTTCGAGCGTGTCGCGCGGTCGATCGACGACGACCTGCAGAACGAGTACCTCGGCACGTCGCCGCGTAACGCGCTCACCTCGCACGTCTTCACCGCGAGCGAGCTGCCTCCGTTCTATCCGATCCCGCAGCACTGCGAGATGAGCTTCACCAAGCAGCCGCCGCGACGACTGTTCTTCAGCTGTCTCGTCCCGCCAGCCGCGAACTCGGGGGAAACGCCGCTCGCCGACTTCCGCAAGGTGCTGCGCGACCTCGACCCACTGCTGGTGAAGCGCTTCGAAGAAAAGGGCCTCCGCATCGTGCGCAACTACGCGGGCCCGGGCGGTGGCGGTCGCTTCGATCTGTGGAAGCTGAAGCGGTGGGACGAGATGTTCCTCACCCGCGATCGCGCAGCCGTCGAAGCCAAGTGCCGCGCCGAAGGATTCGATCCGATCTGGACGGCAGGCGGTGGTCTCCGCCTCATCTCGACGCAACCGATCGTGCGCCGCCATCCGGCGACCGGTGAAGCGGCGTGGCACAACCACGTGACCACCTTCCACATCTCGCAAGCCGCCGGCGAGTACAAACGCATCTACGGCATGCGGCCGAGCGTGAAGCACTTCCTACTCTGGCAGCTCGCGCGCGTGCTCGAAGGTCTCCAGCGCCGCAAGCCGATCGACGAGCGCGCGATGCACTGCAGCTTCGCTGACGGCACCGAGATCCCCGACGCCGACGTCGAGGCGCTGCGCGATGCGGTCTGGAAGAACCTGGTCGTGATCCCGTGGCGCCGCGGCGATGTCGTCGCGATCGACAACTTCGCCGTCTCGCACGGGCGCCTGCCCTATTCGGGTCCCCGCAATGTCGCGGTAGCCTGGGCGTAATCCAGAAGCGAAGTTCTCGTGTGATCCTTCCGTCGGAGTGCGCCGCATCGACGCGCGCTCGCAACGGGAGGAGTCATGAAGATCTGGCCGATCCTCGGCACGCTGCTGTCCCTCGTCTCCGGTTCTCTGCCTGATTTGGCGCCCGCCGATCTCGAGGGGCCGGATCGCGACGAGCCTGTTCACGCTGCGTCCCGCGGCCTGGCAATCGAAGGCGATGGTTTCTACATCTGGGACGATGATCGCCGCGAGGCGGAGAATTGGGCGATCGAGCTGGCCGGCCCGGCGTTCCCGCGACGCCCATGACTCCGACTCAGCTTTCGCGCACTTCGCTGCGCAGCGACTCGATCTGCGCCTTGGCCGCCGCGACGTCCCCGAGGCGACCGCCAGACGTGGAGATGCCACGCAGCGCATCGAGCGGGTCGCGCACGTCGTCGACGTAGCCGAGCGCATAGGCTCCGCGCGCATAACCCATCAACCGCAGCAGCGGATCCGGCAACGTGCGCGCGATCTCCGGCGACACGGAGAGATACTGGTTCTCTTCCTGGCGCAGCCACGCAACGGCGTAGGTGAGGTTGAGCCCGTAGCGGACGTGGTCCGATCGGTTCGCGCCAGCGCCGTGATAGAGCGAGCCGGTATAGAAGACGACCGATCCCGCCGGCATCGCGGCCGGCACCGTGTCCGAGGCCTGCAACTGGAGCTTGTCGGCGAACTTGTTGGAGCCGGGGATCACGCGCGTCGCGCCGTTCGCCTCGGTGAAATCGTTCATCGCCCAGATCGTGTTGCACTGCACCTCGTAGCCAGAAGGGAACGGGAAGAAGTCGAAAGCCCACTGATCTCGGTGGATCAGCTGTGCGGGTTCGCCGGGGCTGATCGCGATCACCTGCGTCAGATGGATCTGGTAGTTGGTCGCGTGTCCGAGCACGCGACCCACGACGCCCTGCACGAACGGATGCGCAACGAAGTCGCGACAGCGCGGCGAGCGGGCAATCAAACCGCCGGTGCGTCGCGTGCGATGGCCAGCGAACTCGTCGGCGCCGACCGGCGTGGCGTCGAGATACGGCGCCAGCTCGAGGCGCGCCTCCTCGAGTTGTGACGCCGAAGCGAGTCGCTCGACGATCGCGCAGCCTGCCTCCGCGAGTCCGTCGGCCACCTCTTCCGGCGCTGCGGAAGAATCGAAACGGGGAATCTCCATCGCGGTCTCCTTGATCCTGATGAACTTCGCTCGCCTTCCGGCCTGATGATCTCCGCTCGCCTTCGGCTCGCTGCGCGCTCCGTCGTCCCGATGAACTTCGCTCGCCTTCGGCTCGCTGCGCGCTCCGCTTGCGTGGACGCTGGCTACTTCCACTCCTCCGGTTTCGCCGTCGAGAGATGCTGGAGCCACCACTGTGGCGCGCGCCCGAGCAGCGTTTGCAGATCCCAGTAGTCACGCCACGCGGCGATCTTGCCGTCGTCGCGAATCTCGTGGATCGACGTGAACGGCAGCTCGACGACTTCGCCGCTGGGGAAATGCCAGTCCTCCCGATGCTCGGTGACGACGATGTTGCCGTCGCAGACCATGCATCGCAGGTGATGCACCTGTTTCTCGATCGGCTCGAGCCCGAGCCGCAGCCGCGCCGCGACGCCGCGCGGGCCGACCGCGCCCGCATCAGGTGTCGGCACGTCGACGTAGGTGCCGTCGTCCGCAAAGAACGCGCCGACGCCGTCGAAGTCGCGAAGGTACAGCGTCTCCCAGAAACGGCGGATCAGGTCGAGGTTCTGTTCACGCGTTCGCATCGGCGCGAGCATACCCCGCAAGCGAAGCGCGCAGCGAGCCGAAGGTGAGCGAAGTTCATCGAGACGACGAAGCGCGCAGCGAGCCGAAGGCGAGCGGAGTTCATCG
>JANLTC010000288.1:0-6299 GCA_031362725.1 Deltaproteobacteria bacterium
GTACGTGCGGCCGCCGAGCGACGGCGGCGCCGAGTGCCCCACCGGCGTTCTTGGACTCACGACGCCGATCGAGAACGGCGCACCGGTCTTCAACCAGGTCGCCTGGAACTTCACGACCGACCAGTTCTGACGCGTAGCGAGCTTGCGGGGCGAAGCGCGGGAGGCTGATTGCTGCGCGGGGGATTGGAAACGGATCCGATCTCGACTAGGGCGGGCCACTGGCTAAAGCTGCCGCCGCGCTGCTGCCGATGAGGGCGCGGTGGCAACGCATGCTTCACGCCTGCTCCTGATCACTGCCGCGCTCGGCGCGACACTCGCTGCCCACGCTCGCATCGCCGTTCCGGCTTCGCCCGCCTTCCTCGCCGC
The DNA here is from genome assembly GCA_031362725.1 of Deltaproteobacteria bacterium. Lineage (GTDB taxonomy): Bacteria > Myxococcota_A > UBA9160 > UBA9160 > PR03 > PR03. The sequence continues at coordinate 367 of JANLTC010000288.1, forward strand.
GAACCCGCAGCAGCCCGCGTCGACTGGTCTTCCCAGCTTCGGTTTCGATGCGCTCGTTGGGGATTACCGCTGGCTACAGGCGGTGCAGGTGGTCGGAAACGAGAGCGCCGACCTCGTCGACGCGGCTCCGACGATCCAGCGGCTGATCGAAGCCGTCGTCGCGGTCGATCCCTTCGTCGGTCACCCGTACCGCTTCGCGGCGCTCTGGCTGACCAACGACGTCGACCAGGTGCGCGCCGGCAATCGCATCCTCGAACGCGGTATCGCGTATCACCCGAACGAGTGGCGCAACCGCTTCTATCTCAGCTTCAACCACTTCTTCTATCTCGGAGACGTGGAGGCCGCAGCGCGCGAACTGGAACACGTCGTCGAGCTTCCCGGTGCGCCGCGCTACGCGGCCAGCCTGCTCGCGCGACTGCGATCGGAGAAAGACGGTCTCGAAGCGGCCGCCGCCTATCTGGACGAGCTGTTGCAGCAGACCGACGATCCCTGGAAGCAGGCGGAACTCGGCAAGGCGCTCGACGAGATCGAGACGGAACGGCGCGCACGCTTGCTCGACCAGGCCCGCGCGGTGTATCGCAAGCAAGCGGGTCGCGACATCGAGAAGGTCGAGGATCTCGCGACCGGTGATGCCGCCATCCTCAGCGAGCTGCCGGCGGAACTTCACGGGTGGGGCTGGGTTCTCGACCCGGAGACCGGGCGCATCCAGTCGCCCTACTACGGTCGCCGCTATCGATTGAACCTGCAGGAAAGCGACCGCGCGCGCGCTCAGCAGTGGACCGGTCGCGATCCGTTGGCCAACGGCGAGGAGTCTCCGCAGTGAGCGATCGCGACACCGTCGTCTGCGTAGAAGGTCTCGTGAAAGACTATCGCAGCGGCTTCCGGCTGCGGACGAAGCGCGTACTGCGCGGCGTCTCTTTCACGGTTCGGGAAGGCGAGATCTTCGGTTTCGTCGGCCCCAACGGAGCCGGAAAGACCACCACGCTGAAGGTCTTGATGGGCTTGATCCGCGCCGACGCCGGACGCGCGACAGTGCTCGGCCACGATGTGCGCGAAACCGAGTACCGCAACCAGATCGGTTTCCTGCCCGAAGCGCCGTACTTCTACGACTACTTGACGGGCCGCGAGTTCTTGCACTTCTACGCCCGTGTGTGTGGCGTCCCGCGAAATGCCCGCGCGCGCCGCGTCGCGACCCTCCTCGACTGGGTCGGGCTCACGCACGCAGCAGGAGAGCGACTCCGCGCCTACTCGAAGGGAATGCTCCAGCGCATCGGTATCGCGCAGGCGTTGGTCCACGACCCGAAGGTGGTGTTCCTCGACGAGCCGATGAGCGGACTCGATCCAATCGGACGCAAGGAGATTCGCGACCTGATCGTGCGGCTCCAGTCCGAAGGCAAGACCGTGTTCATGAACACGCACATCCTCTCCGACGTGGAGATGCTGTGTCATCGCGTCGCGATCATCGTGCAGGGCCGAGTTCGTTATGAGGGCGACCCGCACGCGGTACTCGCTGACGACCAGCGCGACGCCGAGATCGTGCTGGACGGCGTTTCTCCGGCGCTCGGAGAGTTGCTCGAGACGCGTTTCGAAGCCGGCCTTCGTGGCGTTGGTGACCGCATCGAGATCCTGCTGCCGCACAAACAGGTGGACGACGTGCTTGGCGACGCGCTTGCTGCGGGCGCGCGTATTGTGTCGGTGACGCCGCGCCGCGCATCCCTCGAGGATCTCTTCCTCACGACCGTCGAGCAGGGAGCGAGGCGATGAAGATGCTCGATCGGATACTCGCGATCGCCATGAACACCGTCCGCGAGGCGATCCGCAACCGCGTGCTCTACACGTTGCTCTTCTTCGCGTTGGCGCTGATCGGCACGGGCGTGCTGGTTTCGACGCTCACCTACGTCGAGGGCGACCGCATCCTCCAGGACGTCGGCTTCGCCGCGATCCGCGTCTTCGCGGTCGCCATCGCGATCTTCGTCGGCATCGGCCTCATCCACCGCGAGGTCGACCGTCGCACGATCTTCACGATCCTCTCCAAACCGATCTCGCGCAGCGAGTTCCTGCTCGGCAAATACGTCGGTTTGTTGCTGACGCTGTGGCTGCAGATCGCCGTGATGGGGGTCGGCTTCGTGGTCGTCTCGTGGCTCGCCGGAGCGCCGGTCGGTCCCGTTCATCTCGCCGCGCTCGGACTCATCGCCGGGGAGATCGCGGTCGTGGTCGCGATCGCGCTGCTCTTCTCCGCCTTTACGAGTCCCATGCTGGCATCGCTCTTCACCGCCGCGCTGTGGCTGATCGGCCACCTGTCGCGCGACCTGCGCAACCTCGGCGCGCAATCGCAGCTCGAAGGCGTGAAGCGGGCGAGCGAGGTGCTCTATCGCACGTTGCCCGATCTCAATGCGTTCGACCTGACGATGCACGCGACCCGTGCTGTCCCGATTGCGATTTCCGACGTTGCGTTTCCGCTCCTCTATGCCGCTGGCTACGCGACACTGCTGCTCGTGGCGGCGACGCTGATCTTCGAGCGGCGCGACTTTCGATAGACTCGCCCGCGTGGATCCCCGGGCTTTCGTCACCCTCGCAACCGTTCTCGGTGCCGTCGTCGGGTCGTTCCTGAACGTCGTGATCCACCGCTTGCCGCGTGGCGAGTCGATCGTGCGTCCCGGTTCGCAGTGTCCCCAGTGTGGCCACGCAATCCGGCCCTGGCACAACGTGCCGGTGCTCGGGTGGCTCTGGCTGCGCGGTCGGTGCCGCGATTGCCGCACGTGGATTCCGATGCGCTACCCGCTCGTCGAAGCCGTGACTGCCGTGCTCTTCGCGCTAGTCGCGTATCGCTTTGGTCCGACGGCAATGGCGCTCGTCTGGATGGCGTTCGGGGCAGCGCTGCTCGTCGCTGGCGCGATCGATTTCGACCACCGCATCATTCCCGACGAGATTTCGCTGGGCGGTCTCGGACTGGGTCTGACGCTGGTTCCCGTCGCGCAGGTCTTTGCGGGCGCGTCGGCGTCGGGCGCCTGGTTCCACGCGGCGACCGGCGCTGCGCTCGGCGGCGGCATGCTGTGGATCGTCGGCTTCATACACGCGCGCGTGTGCGCAATGGCAGGTCGGCGCTTCGAGCACTGGCCCGGCGACGACGAGGATTTTCCGCGCCCGCGCTCGCTCGACTACTGGACCTGGTTTCCCGGTATGGGATTTGGGGACGTCAAGCTGCTCGCGATGATCGGCGCGTTCCTCGGCCCGGTCGGCGTCGTCGAGACCGTCGTCGCGGCGTCGGCCGTCGGGCTCGTCTTCGGGGTCGGGTGGGCGGTCTTGCGCCGCAGCCTCGAGTCGCCGTTCGGTTTTGGTCCGATGCTCGCCGCTGGCGCACTGCTCGCCCTGCTGGTCCCGATCTGAGCGGAAGCCGGGAAGCCGGGGAAGCCGGTGCCGGGCGTCAGGTTATTTTTTGTCAGGTTGTTTGAGCGACTAGGTCGGTCCCCACGGATGCGTCAAACAACCTGACAAAAAATAACCTGACGCCCGGCACCTCAAAAGACGCCGAGGCTCCAGAGCGTCGCGATGAGCCAGCCGAGTGAACAAAGTTGGATCGCGCGCGAATGCCACGCCATCTCGACGGGCGACACGCGAACCAGGTCCATGTAGGCGAGCCGTAGGTAGTGCAGCAGCCCGAACGCGACGAACGGCATGCCCGCAAGTTCGCGGCCGTGCACGAAGACCGCGGCTTCCTGGCTGTAGAGCGCGTAGGACATCAGCGTCACGGCGGCAGCGATGCTCATCGCTTGATCGAGGAAGCCCGCGCTGTAACCGATCCGCGTCGGTTGATCCTCCGCGCCCATGCCGCGCGCGAAGTCGGCGCGCCGCTTGGCGAAGCCGAGGAACAACGCCACCCACAGCGAACAGGTGAGCAGCCAGTTCGAGGGCGGCGCGTCGACCAACGCGCAGCCCGTCAGCACGCGCAGCACGAAGCCGGACGCGAGCAGGAACACATCGAGGATCGGCACCTGCTTTGCGCGGAGCGTGTAGACGACGTTGGTGGCGACGTAGACTGCGAGGTACGCGACGACGCGCGCGCGGCCTGTGGCAATCGCGAGCGCGAAGCCGAGGGCGAGCAGCGCAATCCCGAACAGGGCGGCGACGCGCGGCGGGATTGCACCCGACGCGATCGGCCTCGCGCGTTTTCGCGGATGGGCGCGATCGACCTCGGCGTCGCGGAGGTCGTTCATCACGTACACGGCGGATGCGGTCAGACAGAACGCGAGCACGCCGATCGCGAGATCGCGCACCGAGAACGTCGCGCCCGCGCGCCACGCGAAGGGCACCGGAAGCAGCACGAATACGGACTTCGCCCAATCGCGCGGCCGGGCGAGTCGGATCAACGCCTTCACCATGGGCCCGCATGGTAGGGCCAACGCATGGGCTCGCACTCCAACTCATGATCTCGCACCACCGCGGGACGGCGGCGCGCTATCGCATGATGTCGCACCACCGCCGGACGGCGGCGCGCCAACACGAGTCAGGGGCTTGGGTTGCCGGAGGCTGCTATCAGGGAGCTTGTCTGTGATTCCGGGAGGCGTGATGTCGAACGACGAGATGGTTCGGTACTGGAATGAGGGCGCGGGGTCGGTGTGGGTCGAGCAACAGGAGCGGCTCGATGCGCAGATCGGGCCCCTCGGCGTGCGGACGCGGGATCGCGCGGCGATTCGGAGCGGGGAGGGCGTGCTCGACGTTGGTTGTGGTTGCGGCGGCACGACGTTGGAGTTGGCAGGCGACGTAGGCGCTCGAGGTCGCGTCGTCGCGGTCGACATTTCGCGTCCGATGCTCGAGCGGGGGAAGCAGCGGGCGCGCGATGCGGGTCTCGACGCGCGCATCGAGTGGCGACTCGAGGATGCGCAGACGGCGCCGTTCGAAGGCGCCGCGTTCGACCTGATCTTCTCGCGCTTCGGCGTGATGTTCTTCGCGGATCCGGTTGCTGCATTCACGAACTTGCGGCGCGCGCTGCGACCCGGCGGCCGGCTCGCGTTCGTGTGCTGGCAGCCGCGGGACAAGAATCCGTGGATGCTCGCGCCGGCGCTCGCGGCGGCGCAGCACGTGACCTTTCCTGCACCGCCGCCGCCGGACGCGCCCGGGCCTTTCGCGTTCGGCGACGCCGCGCGCGTGCGCGAGATCCTCGAGCGCGCGGGCTTCGTCGATGTCGCGCACGACGCGGTGAACGAGCCGATGCGACTCGCCGGCGACACCGTCGACGAGGCGCTCGAGCTGTGCCTCCAGATCGGCCCCGTCGGTGCCGCGCTCCGCGAAGCGAAGCCGAGCGAGGAGCAGCGCGCCCGCGTGATCGGGGCGGTGCGCCGGGTGATCGAGTCGTTCGCGACGCCGCGCGGAATCGAAGCAGAGGCGGGCGCTTGGATCGTCACCGCTCGCAATGCGTAAGGGCGGGAGGACGAAGCGCAGGTGGATCCCCGGGAAGGATTCGAACCTTCATTGACGGGGCCAGAACCCGTTGTCCTGCCGTTAGACGACCGGGGAAGAGGCGGGAGTTCTAACCGAGGCGGCGGCGCTTCTCAACTCTCGACGCCACGTGGAAACGTCCCGCGCGCTGCAAAGTAGAGATGCCCGTCAGGCGGTCCGAGCTGTGAACCCGCGGCGGGCGCGCAGTCGCGGTGGCGCGCTCGTCCGGGCGGCGCGGATGCGGTGCTTCTGCCGAGGCGTGCGCTTCGCGCTGGCCCGGCGCTGTCGATCGCGCTCCCGCGCGATCCGTCCGTCTCCGGTTCGACACCGTATCGGGTCGGGTTGTGGCGGCGGCAATGGCCTGCAGCACGCGGGCACGAGGCTGAATCGGGCGCCCCACAAAAGACTCGATCGTTGCCAATGGCCCCTGGCTCCCTTGTAGCCAGCTGAGAAACACCGGGAACGACGGGCGCTTCGCCGCGCCGTTGCCCATGCCC
>JANLTC010000367.1:0-5633 GCA_031362725.1 Deltaproteobacteria bacterium
GCGCGCGCAACGCGGATCGAACGCGATGCGATAGCGTGCCCGCGCGCCGCAGGAGGAACCGATGGCACTCGACGGATTCGCGCAATCGACCTTCACGCACGACGGCGCCACGCGCACCGTCTTCCGGCGCGGCGACGGACCCGGCGTCGTCATCATGCACGAGATCCCCGGCATCCACCCCGACGTCGCGCGCTTCGCCACGCGCGTCGCGGACGAAGGCTTCACGGCGGTGATGCCCGAACTCTTCGGCGAGACCGGCAAGCCGGTGACACCTGGCTACATCGCCGGCCAGATGCTGCGCGCCTGCATCAGCCGCGAGTTCCACGTACTCGCGACCAAGCAGTCGAGTCCGATCACCGACTGGCTGCGCGCGCTCTGCCGCAATGTGCACGCCGAGTGCGGCGGTCGCGGCGTCGGCGCGATCGGCATGTGCCTCACCGGGAATTTCGCGCTGGCGCTGATGGTGGACGAATCGGTGATGGCGCCGGTCTTGTCGCAGCCGTCGCTACCGTTCGGCGTGTCGCGCGCGCACCGCGCTGCGATCCATCTGTCGGACGACGATCTCGCCGTCGTGAGGAAACGCAGCGCCGCGGGTTGCAGCGTGCTCGGGCTGCGCTTCACCGGCGACCCGCTGTGTACTGGTGCGCGTTTCGAGACGCTGCGGCGCGAACTCGGCGACGGCTTCGAGGCGATCGAGATCGATTCGTCGCGCGGCAATCCCTGGGGCATCAAGCGAACCGCACACTCGGTGCTCACTCTCGATCTCGTCGACGAAGCGGGCCACCCGACGCGCGCCGCGCTCGAACGCACGATCGCGCTGTTCCGCGAGCGGCTGCAGGCCTGATGAACCTCGCCGCTCGCCGTTGGCTCGCTACGCGGGAAACGGGGTGGGGGCACTCATGGTGTGCGGAGATTCATTGTCGGCTCGCTACGCGGGACTCGAGTGGTTCTAAGCGGGGCCCGCGGCGCAATTGGCGCCGCGTCGCGGCGTTCGCGATACCTCGCCCGCGCCCACGATGGAGATGGCATGGCTCGCGCGTACTGGCTGGTGAAGAGTGAACCCTCGACTTACTCGTGGGGAGACCTCGTGCGCGACGGCCGCACGCGCTGGGACGGCGTGCGCAATGCACTCGCGCGCATTCACATGGCGGCGATGAAGAAGGGCGATGTGGCGCTCGTGTACCACTCCGGTGACGACAAGGCGGTCATGGGGATCGCGCGAATTGCGGGCGCCGCGTATCCCGATCCCAGCGCGGACGATCCGCGTTGGCTCGCGGTGGACATCGAAGCGCTGCGACCGCTCGCCGTTCCCGTCCCGCTCGCGACCGTGAAGCGCGACGCGAAACTCGCGGGCATGGCGCTGGTGCGAAACTCGCGGCTGTCGGTGATGCCGGCCAGCGCCGCGGAGTTCGAGCAGATCCTCGCGCACGGCAAGACGAAGGCGCCGCGATGAGCAGCGCCCTCGACGCGCTGGTCGAGCTGCTCGACCTCGATGAACTCGAAGTGAACCTGTTTCGTGGGCGCTCGCCACAAGAGCAACGCCAACGCGTGTTCGGAGGACAGGTGGCGGGACAAGCGCTCGTCGCCGCAACGCGCACCGTCGAGCACGGTCTCGTGCACTCCTTGCACGCGTACTTCCTGCGTCCCGGCGATCCGCTCGTTCCGATCGTCTTCCAGGTCGACCGCATCCGCGACGGCAAGAGCTTCACCACGCGCCGCGTCGTCGCGATCCAGCACGGCGAGGCGATCTTTCACCTGTCTGCGTCTTTCCAATCAGAGGAGCCGGGGCTCGAGCATCAGGATCCGATGCCCGCCGCGCCCGACCCCGAGTCGCTGCCGACGTGGCACGAACGGATGGCGCCGGTGATCGACAAGGTGCCCGCCGAGATGCGCAGCTGGCTCGAGCGCGAGCGTCCGATCGATCTGCGCTACGACGGCGAGATCGCGATCTGGAAGGCCGAGAAGCGGCCGCCGCGCCAACAAGTCTGGATGCGCGCCGACGGCAAGTTACCCGACGACCCCGCGCTGCACGCGTGCATCGTGGCCTACGCGTCGGACATGACGCTGGTCGATACGGCGCTGCTCCCGCACGGTGTCGCGTGGACCGACGACACCTACATGGTCGCGAGTCTCGATCACGCGATGTGGTTCCACCGCGCGTTCCGCGCCGACGAGTGGCTGCTCTACGACCTCGCGAGCCCCAACGCCTCCGGTTCGCGCGGCTTCGCGCAGGGTCGGATCTTCACACGCGACGGCCGCCTCGCCGTGTCGGTCGCGCAAGAAGGCCTGATCCGCCTCCGCAAGAAGAAGTGAGGGCCGCGCCCGTGTCCGATTGGCTGTGGTGGCGCGACGGCGTCGTCTACCAGATCTACCCGCGCTCGTTCCAGGATTCGAACGGCGACGGCGTCGGCGATCTCGAAGGCTTCCGCCAGCGACTCGACCACCTCGCCTGGCTCGGCGTCGACGCGATCTGGATTTCGCCCTGCTTCCCATCGCCGATGGCCGACTTCGGCTACGACGTCGCCGACTACTGCGCCATCGACCCACTCTTCGGAACGCTCGCCGATTTCGATCGCCTGCTCGCCGACGCGCACGCAAAGGGCATCAAGGTCGTGCTCGACTGGGTTCCGAATCACACCTCGGATCAGCACGCGTGGTTCGTCGAGTCCCGGGCAAGCCGCACCAGCCCGAAGCGCGACTGGTACGTCTGGCGCGACGCGAAGCCCGACGGCTCGATGCCGAACAACTGGACCAGCATGTTCGGCGGCTCGGCGTGGGAACGCGACGAAGCCACCGGCCAGCTCTATCTGCATTCGTTCCTGAAAGAACAGCCGGACCTCAACTGGCGCAGCCCCGAACTCGTGGAAGCGATGCACGGCGTGCTGCGCTTCTGGCTCGATCGCGGCGTCGACGGCTTCCGCATCGACGTGATCCACCGCATCGCGAAAGACCCCGAACTCCGCGACAACCCGCCCGCCCCCGGCTCGCTGCACACCTGGGGCAACCAGCGCCACGACCACGACGAGAACCACCCCGACATCCACGCCGAACTGCGCGCGCTGCGATCGCTCACCGACGCCTACCCCGAACGCATGCTCGTCGGCGAGATCGGCCTGCCGCCGAAAGACGTCGCAACCTACTATGGTGACGGCGACGAACTCCACCTCGGCTTCAACTTCGCGTTCCTGCACTGCAAGTGGGACGCCGCGAGATTCCGCGCCGAAGTCGAACTCTTCGAGCGCCTGCTCGCACCGAACGCCTGGCCCGACTTCGTACTCGGCAACCACGACGTCCCGCGCCACGCGAGCCGCTACGAACACCCCACGCTCGGCAACGCCCGCACGCGGCTCGCCGCGATGATGCTGCTGACACTGCGCGGCACGCCGTTCTTGTACTACGGCGAAGAAATCGGCATGCGCAACGTCGCCGTCCCGAGGGATCGGCTCCAGGACCCCCTCGCCCACACGCTCCACCCGAGCCTCTCGCGCGACCCCGAACGCACCCCGATGCGCTGGGACGCAACGCCGAGCGCCGCTTTCACCACCGCCGCCGACCCCTGGCTCCCACTCGGCCCGCAGCCGCATGGAACGGACGTCGCCACGCAGCGCGAGGATCGCACGTCGCTGCTGTGGCTCTACAAGAACCTGCTCACCATGCGGCGCGCGCACCCGTCACTACACCGCGGCAGCTACCAATCACTCGACGCGCCCGAAGGCGTCTTCGCCTACGAACGCCGCAGCGAAGCCGAAGTCGCCTGCATCGCGCTCAACTTCAGCGACGCCCCCCGCAGCGTCAGCCTCGGCGATGGCGCCATCGCGCACCAACTCCACACCAACGAGAACTCGACTGTCGCATCCACCAGCGACATTCAACTCGCCCCGTGCGACGGTGTCGTCCTCATCCTCGCCCCGTGACGCGGATCACTCGAATGCGACGACAGATCCACTCAGGCGTTCCACGAGCTCCAACGCATTCGCTGCTAAGCGGCAGTTTTCGATCGACTCGAGAGCCCCGATCGGGCTAGTCACCGCCCAACATGACGCGTCGTCCGTAGTCGTAGACGATGCGCATTGCTCTGGGGGAGATCGAGCCCGTTGGCGAATAAGGCGCCTTGAGAATCAACCCCGGCCCGCCGTGAATGCACCGACAGAGAATGGGGCCCGCAGTCATCATGAGAGTCGCCCCTCCATCAAGAAAGGCGACCGGGCCGCTCGCGACATAGTCGTCCCACGGATTGTTCGCAGCTACAACCATGTCCTGATAGCCATCGGAGATCCGCGTGCGAACTACACCTGATCTGCACCGGTACAGGATGGCTCCACCGTCCGGCTGCCAAGTTGGCGTTGCAGTTTTGGGGTTTGGGTCTATCCAAGGGGGAGGGTTTTCGAACTCGTAACAGTCGTTCACCCGTGTACCCCGCTGTTGAGTTCCACTGGACGAGATGGTGAACAAGTGACCGCCATCTACGGGACTTGCAAAGGCGATCTTGTCGCCGTAGGGCGACCAGGACACGTTGTTCACGTATGGGTGGCGAAGCGCGTCGGTAAGTGGGGTGACTGGACCCAGGCCATTGGAATCGACGACGTAGATGTACTGATAGTTGTAGGGAGGGTTGGACCGCAGCGTCCCGGTAAATGCGAGCTCGGAGCCATCGGGCGACCAGGAGACGGACGTGACGTCATAGTCTCCCAGGCCGAGGTCGTCGCCCGTGATCCCGGGCTCGGGAACATCGAGCGCGAACACGCGAAGGTTGTTGAGCGCCTCGATCACTGCGACGCGGTGTCCGTCAGGGGACAGTTGAGGCGAGAATTCCACGGGATTTGTGTAGCCCGGGACGGCGACGCGGTGCGTGACGTAGCCCGAACCGAAGCGCCCGATATGAATCTCCCACCGATAGCCGTACCCGACATACTTCTCTTCGGACCATGCGAGATTCACGGGGTTCCGCGTCGAACCGAGAATCGGTACGCAGCGTCCGGCAACTAGGAACAGCGCCAGCGCGAGCAAATTGAGATAGAAGCGCCTGTGCACGTCTGAGCCTCCGAAACACTTCAACGCAACCCTAGCACCGGCATGAGGGACCCGTTGAAGCCGCGGATCGAGAGTTTCAAAAACCTGAAGGAACTCCACTGCCGCATCCCCGGCCGATCTCCAAGTTGCCCGGTGCGAACGTGTCGTTCTGATCGTCGACACATAACGAGGCGCGGTCCGAGGAAGGGTGCCGCGCGCAGTTCCGCAGGCCGCTGACCCGCAACGACCGCAGCACAAGAATTCCTGAACCCCACGCACGCGATCCGAAGCCGCACGGTCGCAAGCGTGCCGAGGATGTTTGAGCACGGGCCCCTCTTCAACCCCGCGCTCCGGCAACCAACCCGCTCTCGAGTCTCGTCAGTCGCGAACGATCGCCCGCGCCAGGAGCCCCGCGACGACCGGCAGCGCCAGGCAGACACCCCAGCGCGTCAGCGCGAGCCGCGCCCCGAGGATCGGGATCTCCCACGCAACGAGCCGATGCAGCGCCAGCAGTCCCCACCCGCTCACGTACGCGACCAGCGGCCCCGTCGCTGCGCCGCTGCGGCCCATCGCCGCCGCGAGCGGAATCGCGACGAACGGCCCCGATGGCGTCAGCACGCCCG
>JANLTC010000303.1:0-1910 GCA_031362725.1 Deltaproteobacteria bacterium
GGCTGGCTGATGGGCAAGCCATTGCACGGACAGGCCGCAGATCGAGCGTGCATGGCGAGTTCTCCTCGAATGGTCACGCCGAGTCTACCCCGACTTCGAAACTTCGTGGGTTGCAGAAGTTGCGCGAGTATCAAGAAAAGAAGCTGCCCGGATCAATTCCGGGCAGCTTCGTCCGATCAGGTTCCTGTGCAGGAACCGCTCGATTCATGCTTGGGAATCAGTGCGCGTGCGTGCCCGCGCCTTCCTTTTCCTTGTCGGGGATATCGCTGACGAGCGCATCCGTCGTGAGGAGCAGGCTGGCGACGCTGGCCGCGTTCTGCAGAGCAGCGCGCACGACCTTCGTGGGATCGATGACGCCGGATTTGACGAGGTCCTCGTACTTCTCGGTCGCCGCGTTGTAACCCCAATTCTTGCCTTTGTTCTGGCGCACGTTCTGCACCACGACGGCGCCGTCGAGTCCGGCATTCGTCGCGATCTGACGCATCGGGGCTTCCAGCGCGCGGCGAACGATCATCGCTCCGACGCGCTCGTCACCTTCGAGCTTCAGGGCTTCCAGCGCTTCGATGCAGGAGAGCAAAGCCAGTCCGCCGCCGGGCACGATGCCCTCTTCGACGGCCGCGCGCGTGGCGTGCAGCGCGTCCTCGACGCGGGCCTTCTTTTCCTTCATCTCGGCTTCGGTCGCCGCGCCGACGTTCACTTGCGCGACGCCGCCCGACAACTTGGCGAGACGCTCTTGGAGCTTCTCCTTGTCGTAGTCGGACTTCGTGTTCTCGATCTCGGCCTTGATCTGGGCGATGCGGCCGGTGATCGATTCCTTCGAGCCCGCGCCCTCGATGATCGTGCAGGTTTCCTTGCCGATGACGACCTTCTTGGCCGTGCCCAGGTCCTTGAGCGTGATCGATTCGATGGTGCCGCCCGTCGCTTCGAAGATCGGGTTGGCGCCGGTCAGGATGCCGATGTCTTCCAGCATCGCCTTGCGGCGATCGCCGAAGCCCGGAGCCTTGACCGCGACGCACGGGAACGAGCCGCGCAGGCGGTTCACGACGAGGGTCGCAAGGGCTTCCCCTTCGACGTCCTCGGCGATCACGACCAGCGGCCGGCCGCGTTGCGCGATCTGCTCGAGCAGCGGGATCATGTCCTTGACCGACGAGAGCTTCTTCTCGTTGATCAGGATGTACGGCTTCTCGAACACGGTCTCCATCGTCTGCGGATTGGTGATGAAGTGCGGCGAGAGCCAGCCCTTGTCGAACTGCATGCCCTCGACCCACTCGACTTCGGTCGTGAGGCTCTTGCCTTCCTCGACCGTGATCACGCCGTCCTTGCCGACCTTGTCCATCGCCTTGGCGATCATCTCGCCGATCTCGGTGTCGCCGTTGGCGGCGATCGTCCCGATCTGCGCGATGTCTTGGTGGCCCTTCACGGGCGTCGAGAGCTTCTTGAGGTTCGCCACGACGGTGTCGACCGCCTTGTCGAGGCCGCGCTTGAGGCTGACCGGGCTCGCGCCCGCGGTGACGTTCTTGAGGCCTTCCTCGAAGATCGCTTCCGCGAGAACGGTCGCCGTGGTCGTGCCGTCACCCGCTTGGTCGTTGGTGCGCTGGGCGACTTGCTTGACGAGCTGGGCGCCCATGTTTTCGTAGGCGTCCTCGAGCTCGATCTCCTTCGAAACCGTGACGCCGTCTTTCGTGACGGTCGGGCTGCCGAAGGACTTCTCGATGATCACGTTGCGCCCGCGCGGGCCCAACGTGACTTTGACGGCGCGCGCGAGCTTGCGCACGCCGTCGCGGATCTTCTCGCGAGCCGCCGCGTCGTAACAGATTTGCTTGGCCATGGGATGTTGTGCTTCTCGTGTGCGGTGTATCGGGGCGGCTGGATCAGGAGATGACGCCGAGGATGTCTTCCTCGCGCATGAT
>JANLTC010000394.1:0-3466 GCA_031362725.1 Deltaproteobacteria bacterium
GCGCAGGCGCCCGAGAACTCGAAGAGCGGCTCGCGCGTCTGCGCGTTCTTGATCGTTCCCGGCTCGAGCAGCGCGGGATCGATCTGCGGAATATCGAGAAAGAACGAGAAGTTGACCCTCTCCCCCTCGAGTCGCTCGGCAGCCGGCGCCATGTCGATCGCCTTGTGTTTGACCTCGCTCTTCGAGCGCGCCGGACAGACCTCGACGCAGACGCCGCAGCCGGTGCAGTCGTCGGGCGCCACCTGGATCGAGAGGCCGTAGCCGGGCAGCTCGCGCGAGCGGAACGGCTTGGTGAGAAATCCGGCGGGCGCGCCGGCTACGTCGGATTCTGGATAGACCTTCATGCGGATCGCCGCGTGCGGACAGACGACGGCGCACTTGCCGCAGTCGATGCACAGCGCGGGATCCCAGATCGGGATCTCCTGCGCGATCGAGCGCTTCTCGTAGCGGGCGGTGGCGGTCGGGAAGGTTCCGTCGGGCGGCAGTGCCGACACCGGCAGCAGATCGCCCTCCCCTGCGAGCAGCCGCGCGGTGACGCGCTGCACGAAGTCGGGCGCTTCGCCGGTAACGAAGGGCCGCCGCTCGATCTGCGAATCCGCGACAGCCGGAATCGCGACCTGGTGGAGCTCGTCGAGCGACCGATCGACGGCCGCGAGGTTGCGCGCGATCACCGCGGGACCTCGCTTCGCGTACGCCTTCTCGATCGAGCGGCGGATCGCAGCGAGCGCGCGCTCGCGCGGCAGCACGCCCGACAGCGCAAAGAAACACGGCTGCATCACGGTATTGATCTGGCGGCCCATGCCGACCTCGCGCGCCACGCGATCGGCGTCGATCGTCCAGACCTCGAGCTTGCGCGCGATCACCTGCTCCTGAACCTCGCGCGGCAGCTGCTCCCAAAGCGTGTCCACCGGATGCGGGCTGTTCAGCAGCAGCCGCGCGCCGACGGCAGCGCGACCGGTCACGTCGAGGCGCGCGAGTAGATCGAAGTGGTGCACCGACACGAAGTCGGCGCGCTCGATCTGGTACGTCGAGCGGATCGGCTGCGGGCCGAAGCGCACGTGCGACACGGTGACCGCGCCGGACTTCTTCGAGTCGTAGACGAAATAGCCCTGCGCGAAGAGCGGCGTCTCGGCCGCGATGATCGACACGGTGCTCTTCGCGGCACCGACGGTGCCATCGCTGCCGAGGCCGAAGAAGAGCGCGCGCACGCCAGGACCTTCGGTCGAGAACTCGCGCCTCCACGGCAGGCTCGTGTGCGTGACGTCGTCGACGATGCCCACCGTGAAGTGATTGCGCGGCTTCGCGGCGGCGAGTTCCTCGAAGACGCCCGCCACCATCGCGGGCGTGAACTCCTTCGACGCGAGGCCATAGCGGCCGCCGACGATGCGCGGCATCGCGCGCTCCGATTCGGCGAAGGCCGTCACCACGTCCTGGTAGAGCGGCTCGCCCTGCGCACCGGGCTCCTTGGTGCGATCGAGCACCGCGACGCTGCGCACACCATTCGGGATCGCCGCGAGCAGCGCGTCGGCCGGAAAGGGCCGGAACAAGCGCAACACGACGAGCCCGACGCGCTCGCCCCGCGCGACGAGTGCATCGACACACTCCGCCGCGGCGCCCGCGCCCGAGCCCATCAACACGACGACGCGTTCGGCGTCGGGCGCGCCGATGTAGTCGACGAGGCCATAGCGGCGCCCGCTGCGCGCGAAGAGTTCGGCAAAGCAGGCGGCGACGATGCCGGGCACCGCCGCGTGGAACGCGTTGCTCGCCTCGCGCGCCTGGAAGAACACGTCGGGGTTCTGCGCCGAGCCGCGCAGCACCGGCGCGTCGGGCGTGAGCCGGCGCGCGCGATGCGCGAGGATCGCGGACTCGTCGATCAGCGCACTGAGATCGGCGTCGTCCAGCAACTCGATGCGGTTCTGTTCGTGCGAGGTGCGAAAGCCGTCGAAGAAGTGCAGGAACGGAACGCGGGCGCGCAGCGTCGCGGCGTGCGCGATGAGCGCGAAGTCGTGCGCCTCCTGCACCGACGACGCGCACAGCATCGCGAAGCCGGTGGTGCGCGCGGCCATCACGTCGCTGTGGTCGCCGAAGATCGAGAGCGCGTGCGTCGCGATCGCGCGCGCCGCGACGTGCAGCACCATCGGCGACAGCTCGCCGGCGATCTTGAACATATTGGGCAGCATCAGCAGCAGGCCCTGCGACGCGGTGAAGCTGGTCACGAGCGCGCCGCGCGGCACGGCGCCGTGCAGCCCGCCCGCCGCGCCCGCCTCGCTTTGCATCTCGATCACCTCGGGCACGGTGCCCCACAGGTTCGTCTGGCCCTTGGCGCTCCAGGCGTCGGCGAACTCTCCCATCGCCGTGGCCGGCGTGATCGGGTAGATCGGGATGATCTCAGCGAGCCGGTGCGCGATGCGCGCGGCGGCCTCGTTGCCGTCGATGCAAGCGATGTCGGGTGCCACGGCGCTCCTTTGGCGAACGAAATGGGCGCCGCAAGACGCCGCCCGCGGCCTCGGATCTGCAGCCGTCGTGCCATGCGACGGTGCCACGGACGAAGCGCCGAGGCGACGGTTCGTCGCACCCCCGTTCCGGGATCCCGGAAGCTGTGACGAAGTGCCTCGCTCCCGACTCCGGGCCGACGTGGGCGGAAGCGCGGAGCGTATTTGCCTACCTACTCGCGCGAGATGCCCCTACTGAGCTTCGACTCCGTCTCGATCGCCTTCGGCCCGGAAGCCCTGCTCGAGCGCGCGAGCTTCCAGATCGACCCGGGCGAGCGCGTCTGCCTGATCGGTCGCAACGGCGCCGGCAAGTCGACGCTGCTGAAACTCGCCGAGGGTTCGATCAAGCCCGACGAGGGCCTCATCTGGCGCCAGCCCGCGCTGCGGATCGCACAGCTCGCGCAGGAGCTGATCGCCTCCGAGACCGACACCGTCTTCGACGTCGTGGCCGGCGGACTGCAGGAGATCGGCGCGCTGCTCGCGGAGTATCACCACGTCTCGCACGAGGTCGGCCACGACGCTTCGCTGCTGCGGCGGATGGAATGGCTGCAACACGAGATCGAGACGCGTGACGGTTGGCGGATGCATCAACGCATCGACGACATCCTCGAGGTCCACCGGCTTTCCGCCGACGCGACCATCGCCTCGTTGTCGGGTGGCTGGCGGCGCCGCGTTGCGCTGGCGCGCGC
Organism: Deltaproteobacteria bacterium; assembly: GCA_031362725.1. Lineage (GTDB taxonomy): Bacteria > Myxococcota_A > UBA9160 > UBA9160 > PR03 > PR03. The sequence continues at coordinate 3,182 of JANLTC010000394.1, forward strand.
CCTCGTCGGCGACCCGGATCTGTTGCTGCTCGACGAGCCCACCAATCACCTCGACGTCGAGGTGATCCAGTGGCTCGAGGATGCACTGCTCGAGTTCCGCGGCGGCGTGCTCTTCGTCACCCACGATCGCGCGCTGCTGACGCGTCTCGCGACGCGGATCCTCGAACTCGACCGCGGCGTGCTCAACTCGTGGCCGGGCGACTACCCGAATGTCCTCGCCAAGAAGGCAGCGGCGCTGGAAGAAGAGGCACGCCACGCCGCGCTCTTCGACAAGAAGCTCGCGCA
>JANLTC010000403.1:0-1566 GCA_031362725.1 Deltaproteobacteria bacterium
GCCGCACCGTCCTCGGCGAGCGAGGCGACGTGCTCGGGCTCCGCGATGAACGTCTCCCGGCAGCGGTCGCACACGCGCCGGACGAGGCGCTGGGCCATGACCAGCGTGATTGCGGATCCCACGAGGTAGCGCGGCACGCCCATGTCGATGAGGCGGGTCACGGTGCCGGCGGCGTCGTTCGCGTGCACGGTCGAGAGCACGAGGTGCCCGGTCAAGGCACTCTTGACCGCGATGTCCGCGGTCTCCGCGTCGCGGATCTCACCGACCATGATCACGTCGGGGTCCTGGCGCAGGATCGATCGCAGCGCGCGGGCGAACGTCATGCCGACCTTGTGGTTCGCATGCACCTGATTGACCGTCTCGATGTGGTATTCGATCGGGTCCTCGACCGTCACCAGATTGCGATGCACGCTGCGGATCTCGCTCAGCGCCGAGTACAGCGTCGTCGTCTTGCCCGATCCGGTGGGTCCCGAGATCAGGATCATGCCGTACGGCAGGTAGATCGAGGTGCGGAACGCGTCTAGCGTTTCGCCCTCGAGGCCGAGCTTGCCGATCTCGCGCGCGAACGAGCGCTTGTCGAACAGTCGCAGCACCACTTTCTCGCCGTACGCGGTGGGGAGCGTGGAGACGCGAATGTCCACTTCCCGGTCGGACAGATGCACCGTGAGGCGGCCGTCCTGCGGCAGCAGGCGGATCGCGATGTCGAGGTCCGAGAGCACCTTGATGCGCGAGACGATCGCCATCTGGAGATTCTTCGGCGGCTTCATCGTCTCGTGGAGCACGCCGTCGATGCGGTAGCGCACCGTCATGCGATCGCGCATCGGCTCGACGTGGATGTCGCTCGCGCGCGCATCGATCGCCTCGGCGAGCATCAGGTTCACCAGCCGCACGACCGGCGCGTCCTCGACCTGCTGGCGCAGCGTGGCGAGATCGACGTCCTGTTCTCCGTCGGTGGCGCCGGTGAGATCGAGCGTGTCGAGGATCTCGCCGACCTTCTCGGTGGCGCGGATCTCCTGATAGAAGCCTTCGACCGCTTCGCGCACATCACTCGGACGCGCGAGCCAGATCTTGAGATTGCAGCCGGTGATCGCGCGCAGATGATCGAGCGACACGACATCGAGCGGATCGCCGACCGCGATGTCGAGTCCGTCCTCGGTGCGCCGCAGCGCCAGCACCATCGCCTGGCGTGCGAGTTGTTCGGGGACGAGCCCGATCGCCTCGGGCTCGGCCTGGGCCAGAGCCTCGGCATCGGCGACCGGCAGCGAGAATTGTTCGCCCAAGAGATCGACGACTTCCTTCTCGTTGAGCAGGCCCAGGCGCACGAGTGTTTGCCCGAGCCGCTCGCGCGGGTCCTGACGTTGCCCGAGCGCATGCTGGAGCTGATCGGCGGTCAGCCGCCCGCGGTCGACGAGCAGTTCGCCGAAGCGCCGCGTCGAGAGCCGGAACGACAGGCTCATGGCGCGACCCCCGCTTCGCGCACCGGTGTGGCGCGGTAGTAGCGCTTCTGGAGTGCGGAGCGTTTCTCGATGTCGTCAAAGTAGGCGTAGGCGGTTTCGAAGGTCACCG
>JANLTC010000013.1:0-23853 GCA_031362725.1 Deltaproteobacteria bacterium
CTCGCCGTTGGCCGACCCAGAAACTCTCGATCGTTGCGGGATCGAGCGGCACCGTCCACATCTCCGAGAAGCGACCCTCGCGAACGCGGCCCAGCAACAGATAGTCGAGTTCCGCCACGCGACCTTCACGACGCAACGACACGTGGAACAAGAAGAGCACGCGCTCGTCGCTGACCAGCACATCGACGAGACTGGCGTGAAAGACCTCGGAAACCTCTCCGACGCGCGCCAGAAAATCGACGATCGCATCGGGCCCCTGATGCGTCCCGGCCCACGGCGTCCCGCGCGCGGTTGCGCGCCAGACGACGTCCTCGTTCATCGTGTCGCGCAGCGCGGGGGCGTCGCCGTTGGAGATGGCGTCCCAGGCGCGTCGCGCCAACTGGGCGCTCGGGTGTTCCGTCATGGGCCGATCATACACTGACCGAGAGTCCGCCGGAGCGCCGTCCAGAATCGGCAACGCAGCGCCCGCGACGACAAGAGACCGTCGGCTAGTCTCCGTTCCGCTTTCGCCGCGAGGAGGATGAAATGGATCTCAGCTACACGCCCGAGCAGATCGAGTTCCGCCGCGAAGTGCGCGCCTGGATCGAATCGGCGATGCCGCCGCAGCTCGCGCGCAAGGCGGCCGGCGCCGGCCACTACGAGCCCGCGGAAGTCACCGCGTGGCACAAGATCCTGTATGCGAAGGGCTGGATCGCGCCGCATTGGCCGAAGGAGGTCGGAGGCACCGGCTGGGACATCGCGCAGCGCCACATCTTCGGCGAAGAGCTGGTCCGTGCCAACGCGCCGCAACTCTCGCCGTTCGGGCTCGGCATGGTCGGGCCGCTGCTGATCCAGTACGGCAACGACGCACAGAAGAAGCGCTTCCTGCCGAAGATCCTCGCCGGTGAAGAGATCTGGTGTCAGGGCTACTCCGAGCCGAACGCAGGATCCGACCTGGCATCGCTCCAGCTGCGCGCCGAGAAGGACGGCGACGACTACATCCTGAACGGCCAGAAGACCTGGACGACGAACGCGCAGTACGCCCACTGGATCTTCGTGCTCGCCCGCACGGAGGCCGGCGGAAAGAAACAGGAAGGCATCACCTTCATACTCGCCGACGTGCGCAACACCCCCGGCATCACCGTGAAGCCGTTCCTCACCACCGGCGGCACGGATGCGTTCTCGGAGACCTGGTTCCAGAACGCGCGCGTGCCGCAGAGCAACCGCGTCGGTCCCGAGAACGGTGGCTGGACGATGGCAAAGGCGCTGCTCGGTCACGAACGCACACTGATCGGCGGCATCGCCGAAAGCCGCCGCTGGCTTCAACTCTGCAAACGCATCGCCGCCGGGACCACGGTCGGCAGCGCCTCGTTGCTCGAAGACGTCGACTTCCGCCGCCGCATCGCGCGCCTCGAGATGCGGCTGCGTTCGCTCGAGATGGTGCAATTGCGCACGCTCGCCGCGGCGCAGCTCGGTCGCGCGCCGGGCCCCGAGTCATCGATCCTGAAACTGGTCGGCACCGAAGTCGAGCAGGAAGTCACCGAATTGTGCATGGACGGCATGGGCCACGACGCGCTCGGCTGGCTCGACTCACCGCCCGAGGCGCTGCCCGAGGTCGAACGCGCGGTCGCATCGCTCTTCAACTACCTGCGTGCCGCAACCATCTACGGTGGTTCGAACGAGATCCAGCGAAACATCATCGCGAAACAGATCCTGCGCCTGCCGACGGCGTGACCGCAAGCCCGCCGCGGGCGCGCAGCGAGCCGCAGGCGAGCGAAGCTCATAAGGACGGAAGCCATGAACTTCGATCTCTCCGAAGAACAGCAGATCCTGGTCGACTCGGTTGCGAAGTACGTGAAGAACGACTCGCCGGTCGAGCGCTTCCGCAAACTGCGCGACACCGAGCGCGGCTACGACGCCGACGCCTGGTCGCGCATGGGCGAGATGGGCTGGCTCGGCGTGGCGTTCCCCGAAGAGCACGGCGGCTTCGGCGGTCGCTTCGCGGATCTCGCGTTGATCCTCGAGCAGCTCGGCCGCGGCCTCGTACCGGAACCGATGATCGCATCGGTCGTACTCGCGGGCGGATTGCTGTCACGACTCGGTACGGCCGACCAGGTCAAGCGCTTTCTCGAACCGATGATCGAGGGTCGCACGACGCTCGCCTTCGCCTACGCCGAGCGACAGGGCCGCTACCACCTACACGAGTGCGCGACGCGCGCCGAACGCCGCGGTGACGGCTTCGCCATCAGCGGCGAGAAAGTCTGGGTGCTGAACGGCCACGCGGCCGACCAGGTCGTCGTCGTCGCGCGCACCGCGGGGAATCGGGACGACGCAAACGGTCTCTCGCTCTTCGTCGTCGACGCCAATGCAACCGGCCTCACCCGCACGCGCGTACCGACGATGGACGGCCAGCGCAGCGGCCTCTTGCGCTTCGAGAACGTCGGCGTCGGCGCCGATCGTCTGCTCGGCCAGGCGGGTGCCGCACTCGCGCCGATCGAGTGGGCGATCGACCGCGGCGCCGCGGCCGCGTGCGCCGAAGGCCAGGGCGCGGTGCAGGAACTCTTCGAGCGCACCGTCGCGTACTTGAAGGAGCGCAAGCAGTTCGAGGTGCCGATCGGCTCGTTCCAGGCGCTCCAGCACCGCGCCGCCGACATGTACGCCGAAACGGAATTGTGCCGCTCGTCGATGATCCTCGCGGCGATCGAAGCCGACGACGACGACGACGAGATGCGCAAGCGCGAGATCTCGACCGCAAAGCTCCAGCTCGGCCGCGGCGGCTGGTTCGTGATGGAGAACGCGATCCAGCTCTTCGGCGGCATCGGCGTCACCGACGAGCAGGACGAAGGGCTCTTCTTCAAGCGCCTGCGCGTGCTGCAAGCGCTCTTCGGCGACGCGGAGTGGCACGTCGATCGCTTCCAGCGCCTGCCGCACTTCGCGACGCAGGACTGACCGGTCTCGACGCGGCCGCGCGCTAGGCTGGGCTGTTATGAGGCTCGTCCGCCGCCTCACGCTCTACCTGCTGATCCCGATCGGGTTGGTGTTCGCGCTCGATACGTTCCTCACGCTGCGCTCCGATCTGTCGATGCTGGATGCCGACATGCACCGCGACGATACGGTGTTGGCGCGCGATCTGGCGGTTGCGGTCGAGCAGTCGTGGCGAAACCTGGGCGAACGCACCGCGTTCGATCTGGTGTCCCGATTCAAGGCGACCGACGCCGGGATCGAGGCGCGCATCGTCTACCTCGACGACGAGGCGGGAACGGCCGGGGCGCCCGCGGTGCCCGAACTCGTCGCGAATCTGTCGCGCGAGGCGTCGCCGATCCAGGCCCGCGCCCGGCGCGGCGATGCGCTGTGGCTCTTCACGTACTTCCATCTCGATCTGCCGGGATCCCGCCGGACCGCACTCGAAGTGTCGGAGATCGTCTCGCACGAGCGCGAGCACCTCGCCGCGCGGATTCCCAGGAAGGTCTTCACCGCCGGGGTGATGCTGTTGCTCTGCGCGGGAGTCGCCTGGGTGGTCGGCGTGCGCGTGGTCGGGCGCCCGGTCGACACACTGATCGACAAGGCGCACCGCATCGGACGCGGCGACTTCTCGACTCCGCTCGACCTGGCGGGCCGGGACGAGCTGTCGGGACTGGCGCGCGAGATGAACGCAATGGCGGAGATGCTGGAAGTTTCGCGGCGCCAGCTCGAAGCGGAATCTGCCGCGCGCATCGCGGCGGTCGAACAACTGCGCCACGCCGACCGCCTGACCACGGTCGGCCGGCTCGCTTCCGGACTCGCGCACGAACTCGGAACTCCACTCAACATCGTGTCGGGGCGCGCGCAGATGATCGCCAGCGGCGAGAGCGCGGCTCCCGCGGAGGTCGCCCGTGCGGCTCGTGTGATCGGCGAGCAGGCGCACCGCATGACGCTCATCGTTCGCCAACTACTCGACTTCGCGCGACAGAGCGGCGCAAAACGGGCGGAGACCGATCTCAGGAAGCTCGCCGCGGACACCGTCGGCTTCGTGCAGCCGCTCGGCGCCGCGCGTGGCGTTCGGGTGATCGGCGAGGAGTCCGGCGAGCCGGTCGTTGCGTCGGTCGATTCCGCGCAGATCCAGCAAGCGCTCGCGAACCTCGTGATGAACGCGATCCAGGCGTCGCCAAAGGGCAGCGAGGTGCGGGTCCGCGTGAGGACTCGCGATTTCACGGAGGCACCTCGGGCCGCGCATCCGCCGGGCCGCCATGCGATCCTCGAGGTCGAGGATCACGGCGAGGGCATCCCGGCCGATCATCTCCCGTCGATCTTCGATCCGTTCTTCACGACGAAGCCCGTCGGTGAGGGAACCGGCCTCGGACTCGCGATGGTGTATGGGATCCTGGAGGAGCACGGCGGCTGGGTCGAGGTTCAGAGCGAGCCCGGGCGGGGAAGCTGCTTCACCGCCTTCATTCCGACGGGAGTCACGCGTGGGGCGTAGGATCCTGATCGTCGAGGACGATCGAGAGATGCGCGAGATGTTGCGCGAGCGCTTCGCAATGCGTGGCTTCGAGGTCGAGACGAATGACGGCGCCGAGGCGGCGATCGACCGCTTCGCTGGCGAGGACTTCGATGCAGTCATCACCGACATCCAGATGCGTGGACCGAGCGGCATCGATCTCTGCGAGTGGCTGCATCAGAACCGGCCCGATGTCCCAGTCGTCGTGATCACGGGATTCGGCGGTCTCGACGCGGCGATCGCGGCGATCCGCGCCGGTGCGCACGACTTCCTGCCCAAGCCGTTCGAGTTCGAGGAACTCGCGTTCCGGCTCGAGCGCGCGTTGCGGCATCGGACGCTGGTCGACGAGGTGAAGCGCCTCCGCGAGGGCCAGATCGATCCCGGCGCCGGCGAGTTGCTGGGCGACAGCGCGGCGATGCAAAAGCTCCGGCAGCTCGTGGCTCGGGTCGCTCACGCGGATGCGCCGGTTCTGATCACCGGCGAGACCGGATCGGGAAAGGAACTCGTAGCCCGCGCGATCCATCGCCAGGGCGCACGCCCCGGTGGTCCGTTCGTGGCGGTCAATTGCGCGGCGCTGCCCGAGGCGCTGCTGGAGAGCGAACTCTTCGGTCACGCGAAGGGCGCCTTCACGGATGCGCGCACCGCGCGGACGGGACTCTTCGTCCAGGCGAGCGGCGGCACGCTGCTGCTCGACGAGATCGGAGAACTCGCGCCGGCGCTGCAGCCGAAGTTGCTGCGTGCGCTCCAGGAACGCCGCGTGCGTCCCGTCGGAGCGGCGGAGGAAGTCGAGTTCGACGCGCGCGTGATCGCCGCGACCAACTGCGACCTCGCGACGGCCGTCGAGGAAGGCCGCTTCCGCGAGGATCTATTCTTCCGGCTGGACGTGTTGCCCGTCGAGGTGCCACCGCTGCGAGCGCGCGGCGCCGATGTCCTGCTGCTCGCCCAACACTGCTTGCGCCGCTGCGCGGAGCGCCAGTCCCAGACACCGCTCGGCATCTCGAGAGCCGCAGCCGAGAAACTCAGCGACTACACATGGCCCGGGAACGTCCGCGAACTCCAGAACTGCATCGAACGCGCTGCCGCCCTCGCCGATCACGATCAGATCCTGCCGGCGGATCTGCCGGAGCGCATCCAGGCGTACCGGAAGACCGACCTGCTGCTCGCGAGCGATGATCCCGCGACGCTGGTCCCGCTCGCCGTGATCGAGCAACGCTATGTCGCTCGCGTTCTCGAAGCGACGGCGGGCAACAAGACCCTGGCGGCGCGCATCCTCGGCGTCGACCGCAAGACGCTCTACCGGAAGCTCGGACCCGACACGCGCGACGCCCCGTAGCGAATCGCCACGCGTGGAGAAACGCCACGCTTCGATCGGCGCGCGGAGCGCGCAGCGGCATCCGCAGCGTGGCACGACCGATGCACTGGCCTGCCTTCGAAAGAATGGAGGTCTCCGTGCTCAGCACTCTCGAACGATGCTTTCGCAAGTCGGTGCTCCGCGACGAATGGAAACAGCTCGTCCCGACGCGGGGCGGGCCGACGATCTTGCTCGTCGAGGACGACGACGAGATGCGGGAGATGCTCGCCAGCGTGCTGCGCCGCGACGGCTATACGGTGATCGAAGCGGCGGACGGCGATGACGCGATCGAATGGCTCGGCATCGGAACGCTCGACGGAGAGCCGGGGCGCTGGCCCTCGCTGCTGGTGTCCGACATCCGCCTTCCGTTCCTGTCCGGCTTCGACATTCTCGAGGGTCTCGCGCTCTCGCTGAAGCGCCTGCCGATCGTGCTGATCACCGGCTTCGGCGACGCGACGACACACGAACGTGCAGCACGACTGGGCGCCACCTGCGTGCTCGACAAGCCCTTCGCGCTCGAGGATTTCCGGCTCGCAGTCCGTTCCGCGCTGCGCAATCGGCCGCGCCCGCCGACTCCGCAGAGCGATGGGCACGTCCTTTGAACTCTCCCACTCACGCGGCGCCCCAGGACACGCGCATCGCACGCGTCGGAGACGGCTACGCACTCATCGCTCCGCGTCTCTACGTCTGGGATGAAAGCCTCGACGAGGTCCGCGTCTGGGGCGCCGAGTTCGGCGCGTTGCCTGGGCACCGCGCGTGGCGAAACGGTCGCGACCGTTCTCCGCGTGCGGGCGGCCCGCTCGCGTCTCAGCCCGACTCGCGCACGTAGCGCCAGCCGGCATCGAGGAACAGCAGGCGGTGTCGCGCGCCGGGGATCTCGGCATCGCGCGACTCCCAGCCGGCGTCGCCGGGATACAGCGACGCCGCGCAGGCGGCGCCGCGGACGATGCGCGGGAGATACACGACCGGGCGTTCCGCGGCGACGCTCTCGATCGCCTCCCGCGGCGTGCGGTGCGCGGCCAGCATCGAAAGCGTCACGAAGGTCGGCGGCGGCAGTTCGATCTCGCCCGCGCGCTGCGCGGCGAGCGCGGCGTCGGCGCTGAACCAGCGGTGATCGTGAATCTCGCCTCCGTCGATGCGCACCTCGGAGCGTCCGATCTCGGCGACGTAGAACCAGGTCGCGAAGCGGCGCGGCTGACCCTCGGGCGTGGTCCAGTGCGAGAGCTGTACGAACGCGCCGGGATCGAGGTCGAGGCCGGCCTCCTCCTGCGCCTCGCGCGCCGCAGCGCGACGCGCGCCGGTGTCGTCGTCGGTCTCGCCGGCCTCTGCGTCCATGCGGCCACCCGGGAACACCCACGCGCCGCCGTGAAAGGCGAGCTTCGAGTTGCGGCGCAGCAGCAGCACTTCGGGCGCGCCGCGTCCCTCGCGCAGCAGCACGACGGTCGCGGCAGGCTGGATCGGAACGGCGTCGCTCATCGATCTGTTACGAGTCGCCGAGCGCCTCGAAGCGCCGCCAGATGCGCGCGCCGTCGGGATGGCGGTGGATGCGCGCGCGCAGGATCGCGTGCTGCTGCGCGACCGCGAGCGGCGGCTGCTCGACGGTCCACCAGCGCACGATGCCGCTCCAGAGCCGGTCGATCACGGCGGTGCCAGCGAGCGCACCGCCGTCGCGCGTCCGGAAGGTTGCCGCCCGCAGCTCGCCGAGGTAGAGGCACAGCGACTCGATGTGCAGCGCCTCGTCGGTGCGGATCCGCGTCACCAGTTCGGCGGCGAGCAGCGCGTCGCCGCGGCGCTCGCGAAACAGTTCCGGGTCGCGCAGCAGGCGCTCGGTGAACGAGAAGTTCAGCTCGGCGCGGAACTCGATCAGCAACAGGTTCATCAGGAATGCGAGGGTGCGCTCGAAGCGCAGCGGGATCTCGGGCACCAGCGTCGCCTCTTCGTCCGGCCGACCGATGCGAGCCGGCGTCTCCGGTTGCGGAAACGCGACGTCGCCGAAGGCGAGATCGCGCAACACGAACCACATCTTGTCGTGTCCGCCGACACCGCGCTGCGGCTCGCCGCCCTCATCGAGACCGTGCGCCTCGAGCAGTCCGCGATTCAAGTGATCGATCGCCCAGTCGGAAACGTCTTCGTGGACCGCTTCGCGCAGCTCCGGGAATGCGATCTCGGCGAGCAGCCGGCCGCGCCCTTCGATCTCGCCAGTGATCGTCAACAGATTCCAGAACGTCTGGCCGAGGCCTTCGAGCAGCAGCAGTTTCTGCTGCGCTTCGCTGGTGGCGCGAGCGCCCGCGAGCAGTGTCGCGTCGGCCGGCAGCAGATCGCCGCCGCGAATTCGCAGCGCTTGCGTCCACGCGGCGATTGCCGGCGCCCGCACCAGCAAGCGCGGCGGCAGATAGCAACCGTCCGCATCCAAGCCACCGTGCAGGCGCTCGCCCGCAACGACGTGCGGCGTCGCGAACGCGTGCGAGCGCAGCAGCTCTTCGCGCGAGAAACGCAGGTCGCTCATCCGAGCGCACACACCGCGGCAAGGCTCGACAGCGCGATGATGCGACGCCCCTCGCGCAGCAGGTCGCGATCGTGGCCGTTGGTGAGATACCCGAACGAGAGTCCGGTCTCGGGATCCGCCCAGGCGATCTGTCCGCCCGCGCCGCCGTGACCGAACATCGTGTCGGAGCCCGTGCGGCCGAAGCCGAGCACGAACTTGTCGGGGCCGCCGGCGACGACGATGCCGAGTCCGCGGTTCGCGGGCTTGCGGAACACCGGATCGACGAACGACGCGTTCCGGATCGTGCGCGCATCGTGCAGCATGTCGCGCTCCCAGATGCGCGTGCCATCCGGCGCGATGCCATCGAGCACCAGCGCCTGGTAGAAGAGCGCGAGGTCGCCGGCCGTCGCGGTGCCGCCGCCGCCGGGCACGCCGAGTTCGCGCACCGGCGCGTCGTTGAAGCGCATCAGGTTCTCTTCGACGACTTCCGTCACCGGGCGCGGCGGAAAGCCCTTGGCGATCAGCTCTTCGTCCGTCCAGGCGCGACCGCGGTACTCGAGATCCGCAAGGCGCCCCTGTTCGGCTCGCGGACAGCCGACGCGCAGATCCGGCAGGCCGAGCGGTTCCGCGATGCGCGCGCGCACGAAGTCGCGAAAGTCCATGCCACTGCGCTCCTGCACCAGTGCGGCGATCACCCACATGCTGCTCGACGAGTGGTATTCGAAGCGGCTGCCGGGTTCCCAATTGAGCCGCCAGCTGGCAATGCGCGCGCGGAGTTCGGGCCAGCCGAGCTTGCGCAGATCGAAGGGTGCGCGCGGGAAGCCGGCACTGTGCGTCAACAGCTGTTCGAGCGTGATCGCTTCCTTGCCGTTCGCACCGAACTCGGGAATCACCGCGGCGACCGGCTCGTCGAGTCGGAGCTTGCCCTCTTGCAGCAACAACCACGCGGCGGCGGAGGTGATCGCCTTGGTGCACGAGAACATCACGTAGAGCGTGTCGTTGGTGGCGGGCGCCGGCCGGCCTTCGTGCGTGACCGTTCCGAAGCTGCGCATCGCGGCGATCTTGCCGTCGCGCGCGACTGCGAGTTGCGCGGACGGCAGTGTCCCGTCGCGAACGTCGCGTTCCGCGCGATCGAAGAGCGCGGCGAGCTTCGCGGGATCGACACCAACGCTCTCGGGGGACTCTGCAAAGTGCTGGGGGTGCGGCATCGACGCATGGTAGTGCGAGGGTCCGCCGTTACAATGCGCGGCGATGATGAAGCTGTCCCTCGATTTCGAGCACGCGTCCCGCCTGTGGTGGGAGGCCGGCGGTCAGGAACTGTGGGACGGCATCATCGAAGAGGCCGGCGCTTCGTCGGTCGTCACCGACGACGACATCGCGCAGTCGTGGCTCGCCCAGGCGAGCGCCCTGCCCGGCTGGGATGCCGGCCCCGAGTTCGCACCGCATCCGATCCAGTCGCGCAGCCTCGCCGACGACGATCCGGAGTCCAACTCATGATCCCGCTCGCCAGCGGACGCTGACGAGCCGAACACGGGTCAGGGTGCGCGGAGTGGCACGATCAGGAGATCACGCGCTTTCGCGCTTCTTTGCGCGCTCGTCGTCCCAGGCCAGCACCGCGGGTAGCACGACGACGTAAGCGACGAGCGTCGCGGCGACACCGAGCGTAAGCAGCCTGCCGAGCGACGCCATCCCGCGGTGCGACGCAAACGCGAGGCTGCCGAACGACAACACCGTCGTGAGCGCTGCGAACCACACCGCGCGCGCGGTGGAGCTGGCGAGCACATCCTCCTCTTCGGGATTGGTTCGGTGGCGATGGACCAGGTGTACGCCGTTGTCGATGCCCATCCCGAGCAGCATCGGCAGCACGATCACGTTGGCGAAATCGAAATGCCAACCGAGCAACACCAGCGCGGAACAGGTCGCCAGACCGGCGAGTCCGAGTGGAAAGAACGCGAGCGCGGTGTCCCACCAGTTTCGCCACAGCAGGAACAAGAACAGCGCCGTCGCGAGAAAGCCGACGAGCATCGCCTGCTTCATCGCGCCCGACGTTACGCGGCCCCACTCGATCAGACCGACTGCCGGACCCGTGCCCTCGGGCGCCACTGCGTAGACGCCATCGACGAACTCCTCGAGGTTCGCGCTGTCGTTCAGATCCTTCTTCGGAATCACCGTGACGCGCGCACGGCCGTCTTCGGCGAGCATCATCTCGCGCAGCTCCGGCGGCAGCGTGTCGAGCGTGACGACGTCGGGCGACAGCCCGGCAACCAGTTCGTCGAGCTGCACGACCAGCGAGCCGACGACGTTCGACTGCAGCGGCGCGAGCAACGCGTTCGGATCCGGCGCCACCGCGACCGCGGCGCGCAGGCTGCCGAGCGCTTCGCGCAAACGCGCCTCGCTCGCGGCGAAACGCCCATCGCCGCGGTCGCCGAGCGCGCCCGCGCCGGTTCCGAGCGCGGCCTCGAGGCGTCCGAGTGCGGCCATTTGCGCGGCCGCGTCGGGCGGAGCGCTGCGGGGGGCCGGCGGCGGCACCAGGAACGCCATCGTTTCCAGCATGGCGCGCTTCTCGTCCTGCTGATCCGGCACGTAGTCGACCAGCGTTCGCGCGTCCGACACGAACGGCAGCTGCGCCAGCTCTGCGGCCTTCGCCTGCGCCGTGGCGAGATCCTTTGCAACCAGGTCCACCGTCCACGGCGACGTGCTGCTCTGTCCGAGCAGGTCCTGGAACGCCTGGACGGACTCGGTGTTCGGATCGCGCAGATTCACCGGGTTGTGGTCGAAGCGGACGCGCGGGATCAGCGCGAGCGAGCCGACCGCGATCGCGAGCGCCGCCCAGCGGATCGGTCGCGCATGCGTCACCGGCACGTGCCCGAGCCGCGCCGCGAACGGCAGCGACGGCGCGGCGAAGTACGGGTGCGTCTTCGCGCCGAACGAGAGCAACGCGGGCAGCAGCGTGAGAGTCGCCGCGAGCGAGAACAGCACGCCGGCGCCGGCGATCAGACCCAGTTCGGCGACACCGCGATAGTCGGTCGGCCAGAACACCAGGAAGCCGATCGCGGTGGTGACCGTGCTCGAGAACAGCGCCGATCCCATCGTCGCGCCGGTTTCCGTGAGCGCATCGGTGCGCGATCGGCCCTTCGCGGCCAGTTCCGCGTAGCGCATGCAGAAATGGATGCCGAGTTCACCGCCGAGGCCGATGATCAGCACGTTGAAGGTGGCCGAGACCTGGTTCAAGTGCCCGATCGTGGCCGCAGCGAACGCGTTGCTCCAGATCAGGCTCACGACGAGGCTCGTGACCAGCGCGACGAGCACGCGCAGTGAGCGCACCGCGAAGAACGTGGCAAGCGTGAAGAGCACGAGTGCAACGAGCGCGAGCGTCTTGCCCTGTGACGCGACGACCTGCAGCTCCTCGTAGTTCAGCACGGAAGAGCCCGTGATGCGGACCTGTACCCCGCGTTCGGGGGAGAGGCCTGCTGCCTGCGCGTCGGCTCGGATCGCCTGCACCGCAGGCTCGGCGAAGAGCAGCTCGTTGAACTTCGAATTCGGCCGCAGCGCGATCACGCGATGCCGCGCCTCTTCCGAGCGCGAGCCGCCGATCAGCGCGTCGCCCCACGGATCGGGGGCTGCGCGTCCCTGCCGTGCGGCTTCGACGGCAATGCTCACGCGATCGAGCGCGGCGGCCAGATCCATGCCGACGTCGTGGCCGTCACGCTGCGCCTGCGCTGCCTTCGCGAGCAGATCCGCGACGCCGACGACGCTCGCGTCGCGGGTGATCTCCGCCAGGAACGGCTGCACGGCGGCGAGCCGATCGGCCAGCGCTTCGAGTTCGGGCAGATCGAGGTAGAGCAGCGCATTGCGCCGAAAGAAGTCGCCGCCGCCCGCGAGCTGCACGCGTTCGAAGAGATCGGTGCGCTCGCCGAGCCGCGTCGCCAGCGCGTCGGCCGCCTGGCCCGCAGCGAATGCAGAGTCGGCCTCGACCAGCACCAACAACTCGTCGGCCGCCGACCGGAACGCGTGCTGGAACTCGCGCTCCCGCGTGCGGAACGGCAAGTCCGCCGAAATCATCGCGTTGGGATCCGCGTTGACGCCGAGATTCATCGCTGCGTAGAAGCCGAGCCCAACGGTCGCGGCGAGCACCAGCGCGGCGACAGCGGCCGGCCGCCGGTCCACGAACGCCACCCAGCGCCCGGTCGCGCCGCCGACCCTCTCATCGAATCCGTGGGTCAGTGGGTCCCCCTAGCTCGCGCGAACGCGCGCGAGCGCAGCTCCGCGAGCGCGGCCTGTATTAGCAGATCCCGCAGGGCGGTCGCGGCGGCGTGCTAGACGGCGAATCGGCGCGCGTGGGCCGCGATCTCGCGCTCGGCAGCGCGCGCAAACCATGCGACACCCAGCCGCGGCGGCAGCGGCCAGCCGTAGTGACCCGAGCACACGCGCGCCGCGAACGCTGCGGCCCGCGCACGGACCGACGCCGGCGAAGCGCCCGCCGCCAGCGCGTGTCGCCACGCGGCGCGATCCGCGTCGAGTTCGAAGCAGAAGCGCGCGATCGCCAGGCCGGCCGGGATTGGCAGTGCGAGATAGAGCAACCCGAAGAGCGGCAATCCGATCCACGGATGGATGCCGAATCCGCACCAGCGCGCCTGTCGCGTGTGCCGCGCCTCGTGCACGAGCGTCGACTCGACGCGCTCGGCGCTCCACCCCCGCGGATAACCCTGCAGCGGACCGATCGCCGTGGCGTAGTCGGTGAGGAAGGTCTGCACCGAGATCCCGCCGCCGGTCGCGACCGCCGCGAGCACGCCGAGCGCGCGCCAGAATGCGCCATCCTTCGGCCGCAGTCGCACACTCGGCTCGATGCGACGCGCGATCGCTTCGAGCCGCGCCTGCTGCGCGAGCCAGCTCACGCGAAGCCGGGCGGCGCGACGAAGCCGCCGATTTCGTGCGCGAGCGCCGTCGCGAAGGCGATCGCGGTGCGGTCCTCCAGGTACGGCGCGACGATCTGGATACCCACTGGCAGCCCGCTCTGCGTGACTCCTACCGGCGCCGCGACGGCCGGCAGATACGCGACCGTTGCGAACCCTGCCCAGAACAGAACCTTGAAGTACGGCAGTGGTTGGCCGTTCACCGCGATCGAGCGCGTGGAGATTTCGCTGTGATCATGCGGGAACGCGGCGGTCGGCATCACGGGCAGCAGCAGCACGTCGAAGTCGCGGAAGAAGGTGTCCCAGCGCGCGCGGAGCTGCGCGCGGCGCTCGTTGACCACGTTCCAATCGCGGTGTCGCTGCGACGCGCCGCGGATCAGGTTCGTCATCAAGGCATCGTCGTCCGCAGCGAAGCCCGGCAGCATCGAATCGAAGGCTTCGAGCAGCGGCGCCGGCAAGCCGACGCCGAGAACGCCGTAGAGCAGGCGCAGATAGATCGAGAAGCTCTCGGCACCGTCGACCGGACGCACCTTCGCGTCGACCTTCGCTCCGCAACGCGCGATCGCCTCGACCGCCGCGTGCAGACGCTCGGCCACCGCCGCGTCGATCGGGCAGATCGGATCGTCGAGCCACGCAGCTACACGAAAATCTGACAAGCGTGCGTGGCGGGCGGGCGGCAGCGCGAGCCGATAGGCGCGCGCATCCCAGTCGTCCGGGCCGGCGAGCACGTCGAGCCCGAGCGCCAAGTCCGCGGCGCTGCGGCCGAGCGGGCCGAGCACGCCGAGGTCGCTCACCGCGAGCGTTCCGGGCGGCCCGGGGATGTGTCCCCGCGACGGCACCACGCCAAAGCTCGGCTTCAGTCCATACACGCCACAGAAATGCGCAGGGTTGCGGATCGACCCGCCGATGTCGCTGCCGAGTTCGAAGCCGGTGAGACCCGCGGCCAGCGCCGCCGCCGAGCCGCCGCTCGATCCGCCGGGACCCCGCGCCGCATCCCACGGATTGTTCGTGGTGCCGTACACCTCGTTGTACGACTGGAAGTCGCCCGCGTAGATCGGCAGGTTGGTCTTGCCGAAGACGACGGCGCCCGCGTCGAGTAGGCGCTGCGCGGCGGGTGCGTTCGCGGCCGCGTGATGGGCGCGCAGCGCGGGAACGCCGCAGGTGGTCGGCATGCCGACGACTTCGATCGCGTCCTTGATCGTCATCGGCACGCCGTGCAGTGCGCCCCACGACTCGCCGCGCGCGGTCGCCGCATCGGCGGCGCGCGCGAGGTAGAGATCGAGCAGCTCGCGCGCGGACACCTCGCGGCGGCGCAGCGAAGCGGCGAGTTCGGTTGCCGAGCGGAACGCGAGATCGCTCACGTTGCGATCGCGTGGCGCATGAGATTCTCCCGGCAAAGGTCCCGAGGGTGCCCGAAGACCCTGCCCGTTGTCACTCGTTTTCTGTGGATGGGCTCGGTTACCCTGCCGCTCCCATGTCGAAACTCATCTACCGTGATCACCGCTCCGATCCCGCCGGCTGGGCGCGCACACTCGGCATCTCACGCGAAGCCGTCGAGCTCTATCTCGCCTGCGAGTCGATCGACCTGCACGTCGACTCGTACATCTGGAACCGCATCCTCGGCTACGACCTGCGCAAGCGACACGGCGATGGCCCGACCGGTGCGCGCTTCCTGTCGATGGTCGATTTCCCGCGCGTGCGCGAAGCGCATCTCAGCGGTGCGATCTGGGTGATCACGACGAACCCACTGCGATCGGCCGAAGCGCGGCCCGCGGTATTCCTCGAGAACGTGCGCCGGCTGCAGGGCATCTTCGAGAGCGTCGCCAATGACTTCCAGATCGTCCGCAACGTGCGCGAGTACAAGGCCGCCGTCGCGGCCGGAAAGCACGCCGCATTCCTCGGCATCCAGGGCGGCAACGCGCTCGATCGCGATCTCGATGCACTCGACCTGATCCCCGATGACCTGATCGTGCGCATCACGATCGTCCACCTCTCGTCGTCACGGATCGGCGTCACGTCGTCACCGGCTGCGGGTGCACGTCGCGGCGAGGGGCTTTCGAGCTTCGGCAAGGACTACGTCCGGCGCCTCGACGAGAAGCGCATCCTGGTCGATCTCGCACACATCAACCGCGAGGGCTTCTTCGACGCGATCGCGGTGCACGACCGCTCGCTGCCCTTGATCGTCACGCACACCGGCGTCACCGGCGTCACCAGGCACTGGCGCAACCTCGACGACGAGCAGCTGCGCGCGATCGCCGACGGCGGCGGCACGATCGGCGTGATGTACCAGTCGAGCTTCCTCGGCGACTCCGCGTGGGGCGGCCGCAGCGAGTCGGTGATCCGCCACGTCGAACACATCGTCGACACCGTCGGCGAAGACTTTGCCTCGCTCGGCTCCGACTGGGACGGCGCGATCTGCCCGCCGCGCGATCTCCGGAGCCCGCTCGAACTGCCGCGACTCGTCGAACACATGCTGCGCCGCAACTGGACCGCGGAGCGGATCCAGAAGGTGCTCGCGACGAACTATCTGCGCGTGGTCGAGGCGGTGCGGGGGTAGCGAGCGCCGCTCAGCCGGCCTCTGCGAGTCCGAACATCACCATCCCGTAGTCGCCGACGCGCTGATACCCGAGCGCGCGGTACGCCGCCTTCGCGGGGTGGTTGTCCACCTCGGTAAACAGCACGCTCGACGCGACGCCCTTCGCGCGCGCGGCGAGCAGCGCTCCTGCGACCACCGCGCGGGCGAAGCCCTGCGAACGAAGCGGCGCTGGCGTGAAGACGCCGCCAATCTGCACGCAAGCCGGCACCGCCGCGTTGTAGGCCGCATACGCCACCGGCTCGCCGTCGCGATCGAGCACGAAGTGACCGCCTTCGCCGTGGTAGCGCGTGATCTCCTCGCGGCATTTTGCAAGCAGCGCTTCGCCCGCCGTTTCCCCGAGGTGCAGGTGGCGGAACGCGTGGCGCCAGGCGATCACGGTCGCCAGCTCATGATCGCGCGGATGGCGGCAGCGCAGCGCAGCGCGTTCGAGCGCGTCGGGAACGCGCAATCGTGCGAGCTCGAGCGCGAAGAGATCCTCTGCAGAGTCCATGTAGGTAGCGGCGCCGTCGAGACCGAGCGCGCTGCGCGCCGCGAGCACCTGCGCGCGCGGGCCGAGGATCCCACTGACGGCGCGACCGCTGGCCCGCACCGCTTCGCACGCAACACGCGCCAGATGATGCGGCGCTTCGAGCAGCACGTTGCCATTCCAGCAGTGGTTCGCGAGCGCGGTGACGGCGCCATCCTCGATCGCCGCGACGTACGTCGCCTGGTAGACGGCGCCGCGATCGACGAGCCCGCCCTTGCGCACGTTGTTCTGGAAGAAGAGCGTCGTGTGCGGATGCGCAGCAAAGAACGCGTCGAGCATCGGCTCGTCGCCCGGCGCAAGCACGCGCAGCGCGAGCGTCACGCGCGGCCCGAGCGCTGCGCGCGCAGCGAGAGCAGCGCGGCGAGTGCTGCAACGCCGACAGCCATGCGAGCAGGCTCGGGAACGAAGTCGGTGATGACGATCTCCACCGGCGCGCCCGGCGGCTGCGGAGGCAGCTCCGGCTTCGGATCGGGCGCGATCTCCCAGCTGTCGAGCCACAGGTTGAAGTGGAAGTGCTGGCGTCCGCTGTGCGGCACGACGGAATCGCCGGGCGACTCGTCCAGGTAGTGGAACTCGTGGATCACGGCTTGCGGCTCGAAACCCTGCGCCGGCTGGGACCCGCGCAGCGCGAAGAAATCGATCCGATCCGGCAGCCAGCGAAAGATGCGCGTCAGCCGCGCGTCCGCCGAGAGATCGGGAAGGTCGTAGCGTTCTTCGTTCCCCGCGACATCGAACGGCTGCACGACCATCTGCGCGTTGGTCGCGCGATTTCCCCAACGCGAGTCCTCGAAGTCGATCTCGCGGTGTCGGTACTTCGGATCGGCGATGCGGGTCTCGTCGCCGTAGGGATCCCAGGTGAACGCGCCGAACACCGCGTTCGCATCGAGCACGTCGAGCCGGCTCGACGTCTGGAACGCGTAGGTTCCGTATCCGCTGCGATCGACGAGGATGACCTCGCTGGCCCACCAGTACCCGTCGTGATGGTGGATCGTCAGGTGCAGTCCCTCGGCATCGACGAAGACATCCTGCGCCGCGTCCGAGAAGACGTTCGCGCCCGGGCCGACCTGGCCCAGCATGCGGGGACCTTGCGATCGCTTGACCGCCCAATCATGCCCGGCGAAGTGGACGACGGGGACGCCGTCGTAGCCGGGCGGATGTTCGAAGCGGTCGTAGCAGTCGGTCGCGTGCCCGCTGAGATCGGGGAGCGCGTGTGCCCCGGATGCTTGCGGAGGCGCTGCGCCCTCCAACGGGAACACGGCGACGCAATAGATCGTCGCGAGTTCGTCGATCCCGCCGGTTGCGACATCCGCCGTGAAGGAGCCAGCGGCCTCCACGGGCGCCTTGTTCCACCAGCCGACGCCGTCGACGTAGAGGTAGATCGCGATGCGCCGGGATTCGCCGTTTCCCGCCTCGACGCTCCCGCGGATCGATCCGGCGACACCATAGGCAGGCACGTCGAGCACATGGATCGCCTCGCCGCGCGCGACGGCCGCGAGCGACAGCACCAACAGGACTCCAATCGCGGCAGATGACAACGCCGTCTCCTCGGCGCGACGCTACTCGAATCGGCAGGAACGCCTCGGCGGTCGGAGCAGGACGCGGAGCGGCCTCATCAACTCCGTTCGCCTTCGGCTCCCTGCGCGCGCGCTTCGCGAACCTGCCGCAGCGGCTCCTTCAGCGCCGCGACGAAAGCCGCCGCGTCCTCGATCGCCGATTCGCGACTCGCCGCGCGGGCAATGCGGTCGACCAGCGCGCTGCCCACCACGACGCCGTCGGCGTAGCGCCCCATGTGGGCCGCCTGCTCGGGCGTCGAGATGCCAAAGCCCACGCAGACGGGAACCTTCGAGATCGCGCGCATGCGCGCGAGATTCTCGACGAGGCGCGGCGGCAAGCCCGTGCGCGCGCCGGTGACGCCAGTCAGCGACACGTAGTAGAAGAAGCCGCGCGTGCGCGCGGCCAGCATCGCGAGCCGCGCTTCGGTGGTGGTCGGCGAGGCGAGCAGGATTGCATCGACGCCGCAGGCATCCAGGTTGTCGTAGTACGCCGGCTCTTCCTCGGGCGGACAATCGACGGTGATGACGCCATCGACCCCCGCTTCGCGCGCCGCCTCCGGAAAGTTGCGCTCGCCCATCGTCAGGAACGAATTCGTGTAGCCCATCAGCACGAGCGGGATGTCGGTCCGGCTGCGCAGCGTCTTCACGAGCCCGAGGATCCGCCGCAGCGTCGTCCCCGACGCGAGCGCGCGTTCACTCGAGCGCTGGATCGTCGGGCCCTCGGCCGTCGGGTCGGAGAACGGCACGCCGAGTTCGATCACGTCGGCACCGGCTTCCGCGAGCGCCGGGATCAGCGCTTCGGTGACGCCGAGATCGGGATCGCCCGCGGTGATGAACGGCACCAGCGCGCGCTCGCCGCGGCGGCGCAGCTCTGCGAAGCGATCGCCGATGCGCCCCATCAGCGGGCGCCCGCTTTGCGCTCGGCGAGGATTGCCCGAACCGTCGGCACGTCCTTGTCGCCGCGGCCGGAGAGGTTCACCAGGATGATCGCGTCCTTCGGCAGGGTCGGCGCGAGCTTGCGCACCTGCGCGATCGCGTGCGCCGACTCGAGCGCCGGGATGATGCCTTCCATGCGCGTCAGGTAGAGAAACGAATCGAGCGCTTCTTCATCGGTGATCGCGACGTACTGCGCGCGCCCGCTGTCGCGGAACCAGGCGTGCTCCGGACCGACGCCCGGGTAATCGAGGCCCGCCGAGATCGAGTGCGCCGGGAAGATCTGGCCGTCGTCGTCGGCCAGCAGGATGGTCTTCTGGCCGTGCAGCACACCGGGTATGCCCGCGACCAGCGTCGCGCCATGACGGCCGCTGCCGATCCCCTCGCCGCCCGGCTCGACACCCAGCATCTTCACCGAAGTGTCGTCGAGGAACGGATGGAACAGGCCCATCGCGTTCGAGCCGCCGCCGACGCATGCGACGAGCACGTCGGGCAGCTTGCGCTCGATCTCGAGGATCTGACGCCGCGCCTCGATCCCGATCACGCGCTGGAAATCGCGCACGATCGTCGGATACGGGTGCGGGCCCATCACCGAGCCGATGCAGTAGTAGGTGTTCTCGACGTTGGTGACCCAGTCTCGCATCGCCTCGTTGATGGCGTCCTTCAGCGTCTTCGAGCCGGACGTCACCGGGTTCACGCGCGCGCCGAGCAGCTCCATCCGGAACACGTTCGGCGCCTGGCGCTCGACGTCTTCGGCGCCCATGTAGATCTCGCAGCAGAGACCGAGCAACGCGCACGCGGTGGCCGCCGCTACACCGTGCTGGCCCGCACCCGTCTCGGCGATCACACGCGGCTTGCCCATGTGCTTTGCGAGCAGGCACTGACCTAGCACGTTGTTGATCTTGTGCGCGCCGGTGTGCGCGAGATCTTCGCGCTTCAAGTAGACCTTCGCGCCGCCGAGATCTTCCGTGGTTCGCTTCGCGAAGAAGAGCGGCGTCGGGCGGCCCGCGTAGTGTTGGAGAAGCGAGTTCAGCTCGGTCTGGAACGCCGGCAGCGCGGTGATCCGCGGGTACGCCTCCTCCAACTCCACGAGCGCCGCCATCAGCGTCTCGGACGCGTAGCGACCGCCGTAGGGACCGAAGCGTCCGGGTCGCAGCTCGGAGACGGCGCTCATTCGCCGGCCTCTGCGCGGCGCACCGCGGCGATGAACTCCCGCATCTTCGCGGCGTCCTTGCGCCGCGCTTCGCTCTCGACGCCCGTCGCGACGTCCACGCCCCACGGCAGCACGTCGCCCACCGCTTCGATCGCCTGTTGCACGCTCGTCGGGTCGAGACCGCCCGCGAGGATCACGTCGTAGCCGGCCGCGATCAGCACGCCCGCGTCCGCCCAGTTCCAGGGCTGACCGCGACCGCCGCCCTCGGTCGGGTGATCGAGGAGCAGGATCGATCCCGGGTAGAGCGCGGCCGCGTCCTCGTCCGCGCCGCGCAGCGCCTTGATCGTCGGCAACTCGATCGCCTCGAGATCTTCCTCGGTCTCGTCGCCGTGAAGCTGCACGCGCTCCACATCGATGCGGCGCAGGATGCGCTCGATGTCGTACGGATCGCCGTCCTGAAACAGCGCCACGCGCTCGACCTGCCCGGCCACGCGCGCGGCGATGCGCTCGGCGTCGGCGATTTGCAGATAGCGGGGCGAACCCGGTACGAAGTTCAGCCCGATGAGGTCTGCGCCCGCATCGACGGCAGCCTGCGCGTCGTCGGGCGTACAGACACCACAGATCTTCACGCGAACCTTCACAGTGTCCCCCGCAAGCGCGCAAGAGCCCGACCCACATCGGGCTCCCGCATCAGCGCTTCGCCAACCAGTACCGCATCCGCGCCCGCCGCTTCGAGCCGGCGAACGTCGTCGTGGGTGAAGATGCCGCTCTCGCCGACCACCACCACACCGGCCGCGACGAGGCGCGCAGCGAGGCGTTCGGTCGTTGCCAGATCGGTCGTGAAGGTGGCGAGATCGCGATTGTTGATGCCGACCAGATCGGCGCCGGCGGCGAGCGCCGCGTCGACCTCCGATTCGTCGTGCACTTCGACGAGCGCGCCCAGCCCGAGCGCGGCGGCGCGTTCGCGCAACGCGCGCAGCTCTGCAAGATCGAGCGCGCTCGCGATCAGCAGCACGGCGTCGGCCCCGGCGACGCGCGCTTCGTCCACTTGATACGCGTCGACGAGGAAGTCCTTGCGCAGCAGCGGCAGCGCGACTTCGCGGCGCACCGTGGCGAGCAGCGACAGCTCGCCGCCAAAATACTGCTCGTCCGTCAGCACCGAGATCGCGGCGGCGCCGGCCTCCGCATAGGCCTTCGCGCAGCCGACCGGATCGAAGTCGGGGCGGATCTCGCCCTTGCTCGGCGAACGGCGCTTGAGCTCGGCCACGACACGCGGACGCGGTCCGCTCACCAGCGCGGCGCGGAAGCCGCGCGTGGCATCGCGACAGGCATCGGCGCGCGCCCGCAGTGCGGCGGGCGCTTCGCGCCGTTTGGCCGCTTCGACCTCGTTGCGCTTCGTGGCGAGGATCTCGTCGAGGATCGTCATCGTAGACTTCGTTCCACCAGTGCTGCGAGCTTCGCACGCGCTGCGCCGCTGTCGACGCTCTGCTTCGCGAGCGCGAGTCCGCTGGCCAGATCGGGCGCTGCGTCCGCGATCCAGAGCGCGGCCGCTGCGTTCACCAGCACCAGATCGCGCGGCGGGCCGACCTCGCCGGCCAGCACGGCTTCGACGATGCGCGCGTTCGCCGCGGCGTCACCGCCCGCAAGCTGCTCGGCGCGCGC
This sequence comes from Deltaproteobacteria bacterium, assembly GCA_031362725.1. Lineage (GTDB taxonomy): Bacteria > Myxococcota_A > UBA9160 > UBA9160 > PR03 > PR03. Next base: position 21,629 of record JANLTC010000013.1, read on the forward strand.
GCGCGGGATACCGAGTTCCGCAGCGTCGATCGTCAGCAACTCGACGACGCCACCCGCAAAGCGCGCCGCGAAGGTCGGGCCCGTGGTGGTGATCTCGTCGAGGCCGTCGCTCCCGTGCACCACCAGCGCCGACTCGGCGCCGAGCCGCGCGAGCGCATGCGCGAGCGGCTCGACCAAGTCGCGCGCATAGACACCAACCAGCTGGCGCCGCACACCACAGGGGTTCAGCAGCGGCCCGAGGCAGTTCATCAGCGTGCGGATGCCGAGTTCTTCACGCACCGCGGCGACGTGGCGCATCGCGGGATGGGCGCGCCGCGCGAACAAGAAGCCGATGCCGATCTCGCGCACGATCGCAGCGGCGCGCGCGATCGGCAGATCGGCGCGCACGCCGAGCGCTTCGAGCACGTCGGCGCTGCCGGCGCGACTGGTCGCGGCGCGATTGCCGTGCTTCGCGACCGGAACGCCCGCGCCGGCGACCACGAAAGCGGCGGCGGTCGAAACGTTGAAAGTACCGGCGCCATCGCCGCCCGTGCCGCAGGTGTCGATCGCGCGGGAGTCGGGCGACGGCGCGACTTGGGCGCGGCTTCGCAGTGCGCGCGCGGCAGCGACGATCTCGTCGACCGTCTCGCCCTTCGTGCGCAGCGCAACCAGCAGCGCCGCGATCGCCACCGGGCTCGCCTTGCCGTCCATGATCTCACCGAAAGCGGCTTCGAGCAGCGCGGGCGGTACGGACGCGCGCCGAACGGCCAGCTCGAGCGATTCGCGCAGACTCATGCGCTGGCTCCGCCGCAGCGGGCCACGAAATTCGCGACGAGGGCGCGCCCGCCAGGCGTCAGCACGGACTCCGGATGGAACTGCACACCTTCGACCGGCAGCGTGCGATGGCGAACGCCCATCACTTCGCCGTCCGGGCTACGCGCCGATACGGTGAGTCCGGCGGGGAGCCGCTCCTCGTCGATCACCAGCGAGTGATACAGCGCGGCGTCGAACGGATCCGCGAGGCCGCGGAACACGCCCGCGCCGTCATGACGGATCGCTACGGCCTCGCCGTGTCGCGGAACGCGCGCGCGCGCAATGCCGCCGCCGAACGCGACGGCGATTGCCTGGTGGCCGAGACAGACGCCGAGCACGGGCGTGCCGTACGCGGAAAAACGGAGCAGCGCGTCGAGCGTCGCGCCGGCGCGCGCGGGTGTACCGGGGCCGGGGGAGAGCACGACGCCATCGGGGCGCCGTGCCGCGAGCCCCGCGCCGCTCTCGGCGTCGTTGCGCACCACCTCGACGTCGGACCCGATCATCTCGAGCAGCTGCACCAGGTTGAAGGTGAAGGAGTCGTAGTTGTCGACGACGAGAATGCGGGGGGACACGCGGATTCCGTGGGAAATGGCGGGCGTGATTGGCGAGCAAAGCAGAGGCCCGCCGGGGCGTCAACGCGTGAAGAGTTGCTGCTTCTGGTCGCCGAGCCCGACCAACCGGTAGCGCAGTGTCCACTCGAAGCCGCGGGTGCGGTCCTCGTCCACTTCGAGGCGAACCGCCCAGCACTTGCACTTCGAGAGGTACTCGAGGCCGAATTGGTTGACCAGCGAGATCGAGTTGTCGAAGCTGAACGAACCGGAGTAGGTCGCCGCCCAGTGTTCGGTCGCCTGCCAACGCGCAACGCCGCTGATCTGGTTGATGCTGGTGAAGTCGGTCGTGAAGTCCGTGAAGCGGTCGTTCTGCTCGAAGTTCTCGAAGACCTGCGGGATGTCGCGAACGTAGCGGTAGCGCACGCTCAGCTGGTGGCCCCAGCGTGACCAGGAGAAGTCGACGAGCCCGTCGGCGAAACTGGAGGGATCGAGATCGAGCGCAGCGTGGGCGCGCACCAGGAAACCCATCGGCAAGATCACCTGCCCCTGCGCAATGGCCGGGCCCCAGCGGCCTTCCGCCATCTGGTACTGCGTCGAGATCGTGAACTCGCCGAGCAGGTTTCCGGCGGCGTCGCCCCAGAAGCGGTTGTTGACCCCGATCACCACATTGCTCACGTCCGGAATGCGATCGGACGGGTCGAGCGTGAGGTTGTCGAGTTCGAGCAGTCGAAGTCGAATCTGCGGAACCGCGGTCTGCGGCACGAAGAGCGGGTTGTCGTTCTGGTTGGTCTTCGAGATACCGACCCAGCTCACGAAAGGCTCGGCCGTATGCGTCGCGTCCCCCATTCCGAACGGCAGTGACAGCGATCCGCGCACCTTGGC
>JANLTC010000047.1:0-3801 GCA_031362725.1 Deltaproteobacteria bacterium
GTTGTCCGATACCGCCAGCGTCGCGCGCCACGATGCCGCCGTCTGGATGCTGCGCGCGAAGCGCGACGCCGCGGTCGCGCAGGTTCCCGATTTCGAAGCGCTGCGCACGCGCGCCGCGGCGATCAAGGACCACACGCTCGACCAGCTCGGCCACTACCTCGAGCGTTTCGAGGAGCGGGCACGCGCGAACGGTGTCGTCGTGCATTGGGCACCCGACGCGCGGGCGCTCTGCGAGATCGTCGAGAGGCTGCTGCGCGAGCGCGGTGTCACACGCGTCGTGAAGAGTAAGTCGATGCTGACGGAAGAGTGCGGGCTCAACCCGTGGCTCGAAGCGCGCGGCATCGACGTCGTGGACACCGATCTGGGTGAGCGCATCGTGCAGCTCGAGGGCGAGCCGCCGTCGCACATCATCGTTCCGGCGATCCACCGAACGCGTGCCGAGGTGGGTGCGCTCTTCCATCGCCACATGGGTTCGCCCGCTGGCGAAGACGATCCCGAACGACTGATGGCGCACGCCCGCGTCGATCTGCGCGCGCGCTTTCTCGCCGCCGAAGCGGGCATCACCGGTGCGAACTTCGCGATTGCGGAAACGGGCTCGCTCGTCGTCGTGACGAACGAAGGCAACGCTGATCTGGGTACGAGCCTGCCGCCGCTGCACATCGCCTGCCTCGGCATCGAGAAGTTGGTGCCGAACCTCGACGATGTCGCGGTGTTTCTGCGGCTGCTCGCTCGCAGCGCCACCGGGCAGCCGCTCTCGGTGTACACGAGCTTCCTCTCCGCACCGCGACCCGGCGGTCAGTTGCACGTCGTGCTGGTGGACAACGGCCGCAGCGCGTTGCTCGCGAGCGAAAGCCACCGGCGTGCGTTGCGCTGCATCCGCTGCGGCGCGTGTCTCAATACCTGTCCGGTCTACCGCCGCGCGGGCGGCCACGCGTACGGCGTGCCGGTCGCGGGACCGATCGGCGCGGTGCTCGCGCCCGCGCTCGTCGCGACAGCGGCGGCGAAGACGCTGCCGTATGCGTCTTCACTGTGCGGGAGCTGCACGGCGGTGTGCCCGGTGCGGATCGACCTGCACGAGCAGCTGCTCGCCTGGCGCCGCGAAGCGCCCGCGCTGCCCGCGTCGCTGCGACGCGGCGCGCGCCTCGTGGGTTTCGTGATGGCGCATCCGCGGCTCTATCGCGTCGCGACGCGCGCGACGCGACGCCTCTGGCCGCTGCTCGCGCGACCGTTCGCGGGCAACCCCGCGACACCGTGGCTCAGCGCCCGCGCGCTGCCCGAGCACCCGGGTGCGAGCTTCGCGGAGCGCTGGCGTCGATCGCGCGGAGCGCGCGTGTGAGTGGTCGCGACGTCGTGCTCGCCGCGGTGCGCCGCGCGACGCGAATGGGCGTCGCGCATCCGGGGCCGCACCCGGCGCCGCCGCTCGCCGCCGACTATGCGAGCTTCGCGGCGATGCTCGTCTCTGTGGGCGGCGAAGCGCACGGGCCATTCGCGAGCGCATCGCTCGCGGAGGCCGTGCTCGCGCATGCGCAAAGCTGGGCCGCGGGCGGGCGCATCGTCGCGGAGCCGAGCGCGGCGGCGCTGCTCGGGATCGCTGGGATCGAGATTGCGCGCACGGATTCCACGCCGCACTCCTTCGCGGACGTCGCCGTCGCGATTGCAAGGGGCAGCGTCGGCGTGGCAGAGAACGGCGCGGTCGCGGTGACGGCACATGACGCGCCGAACCGCTCGCTGCTGTTCCTCGCGGAGCGCGTGATCCTGCTGCTCGACGCCGCCGACCTCGTCGGCGATCTGCACAGCGCCGTGCGCGCGCTGCCGGAATCGATCTGGCAGTCGCAGCTCACCTTCATCAGCGGACCCTCGAAGACAGCCGACATCGAGTCGACGCTGGTGCAGGGCGCGCACGGCCCGCGCGCACTCGCGGTGTTCGCGTACCTCAGCCTCTGATCGCGCGGCTCGACGGAATCGCCCAGCCGCTGCGCGACTGCGATACGTTGGCGCGATGACCCGGCCGAGACCGCTCCCGCCGCAGCCCGTTTCGGTGCCGTGGCCGACGCGCGAATGGCCGACGGCTGAGTTCGACGCGCGGGTCGATGCGGTGTCGGTGCGCGCCGCGGCCGAAGCCGCCTTTGCGCCGGGATCGCGTCACGGCGAGACGCTCGCGCTCGTCGTCGTGCACGGCGGGCGCCTCGTCTTCGAACGCTACGCGGATGGCAAGGGCGCGGGCGACACGTTCCCGTCCTGGTCGATGGCAAAGAGTATGCTGCACGCGGTCGTCGGCATGCTGGTCGGCGCGGGTCGTCTCGATCTCCAGGCGCCCGCAGCCGTCGCCGCGTGGCGTGGTTTCGGCGATGCGCGCGCCGCGATCACGCTCGAACACCTGCTGCGCATGGTGGACGGCCTCGACTTCGTCGAACTCTACGAGCCGACCACTCGCTCCGACGTCGTCGACATGATCTTCGGCGCGGGCAAGGCGGACGTCGCGGGCTACGCGACCGCGCGTCCGCTCTTGCATCCGCCGGGCACGTACTGGAGCTACTCGAGCGGCACCAGCAACGTCGTTGCGCGGATCGCGGGCGACGTGGTCGGCGGCGGCGCGGACGCGATGCGCGCATTCCTCCACGAGCGGCTCTTCGATCCAATCGGCATGCGCAGCGCGACGCCGCGCTTCGACGCGGCCGGCACCTTCATCGGATCCTCGTACGTGTTCGCGACCGCGCAGGACTTCGCGCGCTTCGGTCTGCTCTACCTGCGCGACGGCATCTGGGATGGCGCGCGATTGCTGCCGCGCGGCTGGGTCGATCACGCGCGCCGCGAGACGCCCGCTTCGATCGGGCGTTACGGCGCGCACTGGTGGCTGGCCCTCGATGGCTCGGGGATCTTCACCGCCAACGGCTTCCAGGGACAACACATCGTCGTCGATCCGGCGCGCGATCTGGTCGTGGTTCGTCTCGGTGTCTCGACGCCCGCGCAGCGCGTCGACGTCGTGCAGGGTTTACACGCGATCGTGACTGCGTTCCCGCTACTTCCCGAGCGATCCGAGGCACGATGAGCGGACGACTTGCGGACAAGGTGGCGATCGTGGTCGGCGGCGGGCAGACGCCCGGCGAAACGATCGGCAACGGACGCGCGACCGCGGTGCTCTTCGCGCGCGAGGGCGCGAAGGTCCTCGTCGTCGATCGCAGTCTCGCGGCCGCGCAGGAAACCGCCGCGCAGATCGAGAGCGAGGGCGGATCGGCCGTCGCGCACGAAGCCGACGCGACGAGCGAGTCCGCGTGCATCGCGCTCATCGCGCGCGGCGTCGAGCTCTACGGTCGCATCGACGTGCTGCACAACAACGTCGGCATCGGCGGCGGCGACAGCGGTCCGGCCCATCTCGACGAAGACGCGTGGGACAGGATCCTCCAGGTGAACCTGAAGAGCGTCATCCTGCCCTGCAAGCACGTGCTGTCGGTGATGCGGCGCCAGCGCAGTGGCGCGATCGTCAACGTCTCGTCGATCGCCGCGGTCTGCGCGACGCCGATCGTCGCATACAAGGTGTCGAAGGCGGGCATCAACGCCTACACCCAGTCGCTCGCGGTCGGCAACGCCAAGCATGGCATTCGTGCCAACGTGATCATGCCGGGACTGATCAACACGCCGATGGCGATCGAAGGAATCTCGCAGATGAGATGGCCGAGCACCTCGCTCGTGTGCGACTTGGGCTGGAGCTTGTTGCCGTTGGTGAAAAGATCCTCGATGCCGATGCCGCTGATGGTTTCGAGGAAGTCGGCGTGCGCGAGGAGTTGCGATCCGTTCTGCGGG
>JANLTC010000057.1:0-1538 GCA_031362725.1 Deltaproteobacteria bacterium
ATCTCGCGCTCGTCGAGCGCTACGACACACTGACCGCCGATCTCGAGCTCACGATCCTTGCGCACGCGAAGCGCCACGATGCAGACGCGTTTCAGCGTCTGCGCTCCGTCCCCGGCATCGGCACGATCCTCGCGCCGTCGATCTTGGGCGAGATCGTCGACGTCACCCGCTTCGATCGCGTGCAGCAGTTCGCGTCGTACGCGCGCCTCGTGAAGTGTGCGCGCGAGTCCGCGGGTAAGAAGCTCGGCAGCGGCGGCGCGAAGCAGGGCAACGCCCATCTGAAGTGGGCGTTCTCCGAAGCCGCCGTGCTGTATCTGCGCCACGGCGTCGACGGCAAGAAGCTGCTCGCGCGACTCGAGCGCAAGCACGGTAAAGGCTAAGCACTCTCGATCCTCGCGCACAAGCTCGGCCGCGCCGTCTACTACATCCTCGCGCGCGGCACCGTGTTCTCGCACGAGAAGGTCGCAAACGCGTGACGAGCCGAGCGGGTGAGCCCGTCGTCCAACTCGAGTCGCAAAGACCGAGCTCGTTCTCGATCGCATGCTTCGATCGTGAGTCCAAGGTCCGGCAGCCCTTGGCCTTGATTGGACACCCGCTCGTGCTCCACGCGAATCAAATCCACTCACTTCGCAGAGCGACTCTGCCCCTCTACCGAGCCTGGAAACAACGAACGCACTTCGGTGACGTCGACTCCTTTGACGAGGACGGTACGAGGGCACGGATGAGTTTCTAGCTCTCGAGAGCGCAACGCTCTTGCATCTCCGCAGGACTTCGATCGAGCCTCGATAGGTGTTGGGCGGCCGTTACCTACCGCGCCATAAAGGTGGACACGAGATCACCCCATACAGCTACGGTTTGCGGGGGCGGGTCATCGCCGGACACGGCAAGCCCGAAGCGCTGGGACTCGGGATCGAACACCACCAGATACCCATTCTCGACGTTTCGAGTTACAAGCCACAGCTGTCGATGAGTACCAGGATCCGGCAGGCCGATCTCAACCATGGCGAGTTGAGGCTGCACGAGAGATGCGCGAAGCAGATCGACCTCGGAAGCGACGCGCTCAGACGAAAACGGACTTCCGAGCGTTTCCTCGGACGGGTTGTATCGGAACTCCGAGATCTGTCGATCAACGAGCGCTCTTACCTCATCGGCTCGCATCGTCCGCCCAACAGCCAGCATTAGCCGCGCGCCAGACAGGCGACAAAGTCGCGTACGCAAATTTGATGACTGACTGAGGCGTCGGCTGCATGCAGTGGTTCGGCGGCACCACGATTTCCCATACAGTCTGGCTGTCGCGACTCGAGACGGTATCCGTGTTGGGCATCATCTCGACCTGCCGCATGGTCAGTCTCTTCGCTCTAATTCATCAGGCGTCGGTTTCTGGAAGAACGCAAGCCAAGGTTTCATCATTTCTTCCGGGATTCGGAAGGAGAATTTCGAAGACTGTGCGTTTCTCTGCGCCAACCGCCGAAGCAGTTCATCGTGCGGGACATCAAGAAAATGTACTTCGCTACTCGCCCCAAGCTCCTTCGCGCGTG
>JANLTC010000087.1:0-26441 GCA_031362725.1 Deltaproteobacteria bacterium
CTTCTTCGCCTCCGAGTGGCACGAGATCGACATTGAGTTCGCTGTAGTGCGTGCCCCAGACGTCGTCGGACCGCTCGGCGCGGCCGACGCGCTGCGCGACCGAGCGGATGTGCGGGTTGCGGAGCAGCTCCCGCGTGACGCCACGCCCGAGCCGCAGCGACTCCTCGATCGACGTGCCCGGCACCGCCGACATGTGGACGATGAAGTGACCCTCGCGCAGCTCGGGCAGGAAGGCGCCGCCGAAGAACGGCAGCGTCGCGAGCGCAGCGACGGAGAGGCCCGCGACCCCGCGCACGACCAGGCGCGGCCGCTCGCTCACCGCTTCGAGGAGCACGCGGTAGCGCTCGCGTAGCGCACGGGTGAAGGGCGGCTCGAAAGCAGCGGCCGCGTGACCGCGCAGCAGCGCAAAGGCAAGCGCCGGCGTGAGCGTCAGCGCAACGGCGAGCGAGGCCAGGATCGCGAGCACGTAGGCCACGCCCAGCGGCGCGAAGAGTCGGCCCTGAATGCCCGACATTGAGATCACTGGCAGGAAGACGAGCGCCACGATGAAGGTGGCGTAGACGACGGCGCTCCGGACCTCGAGCGACGCATCGAGCACAACGCGGAAATCCGAGCGTGGCTCTGCCGCGTCGGCGTTCTCGCGCAGCCGCCGGAAAATGTTCTCGACGTCGATGATGGCGTCGTCGACCACCTCGCCGATCGCCATGGCGAGCCCGCCGAGCGTGAGCGTGTTGAGCGTCACGCCGAGCCGTTCGAGGACGAGCACGGCGACGAGCAGCGAAAGAGGGATCGCAGTGATCGAGATCAGCGCCGTCCGCACGTTGTAGAGGAAGAGAAAGAGGACCGCGGCGACGAGGAAACCGCCGAGCGCGAGCGAGCTGGTGACGTTGCGGATCGCCCCTTCGATGAAGGTCGCTGGGCGAAAGAGGCCGGAGTGGAGTACGACGGCGTCGCGCTCGAGGGCGGGTCGCAGCTCGGAGAGCGCCTGCTCGGCCGCGAGCGTCACATCCTGCGTGTTTGTCCCGTACTGGTTCGAGACGACCAGCACGACGCCCGGCTCGCCCTGGATCAGCGCGTCGCCGTGCTTGGGCTCGGGTCCCTCGACGACGTGCGCCACGTCGCGGAGCCGAAGCGGCGCGCCACCACGCCGCGCAACGACGGCGCCTCCGAGCTGCTCCGGCGTCAGCGCCTGCGCGTCCGCGCGAATCGGGATGCGCTGTGCGCCCGTCTCGGCGAAGCCGGCTCCGCGCACGCCGGTGGAGCGTCGAGCGGCCTCGACCACCTCGTCGATCGACACTCTCATTGCGGAGAGACGAGCCGGATCGAGCTGGATCTGGAGCTGGCGGACCTCGCCGCCGAAGACGGCGACCTTCGCGACTCCCGGGACGCCGAGGAGCCGCGGCGCGATCGTCCAGTCCGCGAGCGTGCGCAGCTCCATCGGCGAGCGCTCGGCCGAGGTGAGACCGACGGCGAGCATCATGCTCGTCGAGGATGTGAGCGGGGCGAGCGCGGGCGGCCCGAGGCCAGCGGGCAGCCGGCCAGCGGCTTCGGCGAGACGCTCGGCAGCCATCTGGCGCGCCCGAAAGATGTCCGTGCCCTCGCGAAAGATGGCCGTCACGACCGAGAGGCCCTGGATCGACTGCGAGCGCAGCGACTCGAGCGCGCCGGCGCCACGCAGCGCGTTCTCGATCGGGCGCGTGACGAGTGCCTCGACCTCCTCGGGCGCCAGTCCCGGCGCCTCGGTCTGAACGACCACGAGCGGCGGCGCGAACTCGGGGAACACGTCGAGCTTCGCGTGCGCGGCGGCGAAGAGCCCCCAGCCGACGAGAGCGACCGCGAGCCCGATCACGACGCCTCGGAAGCGGATCGAGAAGGCGACGAGGCTGCTCAGCAAAGCGGCGACCCAGTCTGGATGGGCGAGCGGTGCGACGTCATTCCTCCGCTTCCTCCCCTACCTCGATCTGTGTCTTCTGCTCTTCGGACAGGAGCGTCTGCGCGCCCGACACCACGACGCGCTCGCCCGGGCGCAGGCCCGTGCTCACGAACCAGCCGTCGGCCGTCGGGTGATCCGTGACGACCCGCCGCCGCGCGAAGCGGTCGTCGTCGAGCTGCACGTAGGCCCATGCGCCGCCCGCTGTGCGGACGACGCCCTCGCGCGGTACGACGGCTCCCGCGCGAAGGCCGCCCGGTGCCTCGAGCAGAACGGTCGCCGGGGCACCGGGCCTAAGCGGGATCTCTCCCGGCTCCACCCACACGAGGAACGTTCGGCCCTGCGCGCTTTGTTCGATTGTTAGGACCTCGTGCACCGCTGCGGCGTGGAGCGGTCGATCCTCCGCTCCGAGAAGGAGGACGCTCGCCGCCCTCGGCTGCGCGCGGAGCGTCTCGCCGAGCGGAAGGCTCGCCCCGACGGCGACGCGCGCGTTCGACGCGAGCTTCTCCGCGAGTGTCTCGCGATCAGCGCTCGCAAGAGCTGCCACGTCCTCGCCCCAGCTCTGCGCGAGCTGGCGCTGCGCCAGGCGCACGCGGCTCTCGTCGGCGCGAAGCTGCGCCGTCGCGGCCTCGAGCGACTTCGCCGAGGCGTTCTCGCCCTCGCGATGGAGTGCGCGCGTGCGCTCGAACTCCGCGCACGACGCCGCGAGAGCCGCCTCTGCGGTGGAGAGCTCCGCGTGGAGCGAAAGAAATGGATTGGGGTCGAGCGCGCCGCCGAAAGCCGGCGTCACGTCGGGCTCGGCTCCCTCCACAAGTGGCGCCGTCGCGAGGCTGATGCGCTCGCGCGTCTCACGGTCCACCTCGACGACGACCTCACCAGCCACTCCCTGCGAGACGCGAGGCGGAACCTGGATCGGCTTCTCACGCTCGCGTTCACGGGCGATCTCCTCGCGGCCTTCCACGAACGCGAACACGAGCCCGCTAGCAACCGCGACGGCGGCGAGCGCGAAGAGAAGACGCTTCCAGCTCGTACTCACGGTAGTCCTTCCTCCGAGCCATCGGTGCGCGGTGGCGTCGCGACGTCCGGGTGATCCCAACCGGACTCTCCGGCGAGCGGCCGCTGCACGGCGTCTTCGAGCGCACCGAGCGCGGCCTGTGCGCGGCCTACCGCGGCGAGCCGCGCGCGCCTTGCGACAGCAAGCTGTACCTCACTGCCGGCGAGCGCGAGGCGATCGGTCGCTCCGAGGTCGAACGCACGGCGTGCGGCCGCCGCCTGTGCAGCGAGAGCCGAGACGAGTCGGTCCGCTTCCGCGACCTCGCCGCGGGCCGCCCGGTAGCGCGCCAGCGCTGCATCGGTCTCGGCGAGGATGCGCGCCGCGAGCGCACGTACCCGGGCGCGCGCGTCGCGCCGGCCCGCTTCGGCCTCCGCGATCGGACCCTGATTCTGGTTCAGCAACGGGAGCTCGACCGAGAGGCCGAGTCCTGGCTGATACTCGCCCTGGTCGAAGTCGAAGCCGGGTGCCAGGTGAACGTCGGGGTATTGCTTCGCGATCTCGAGCCAGAGCAGTGATTCGGCGGCCGCGTATTCCTCGAGCGCGCGCCGCAGATCGAGGCGATTCACGAAGCCTGCCTCGTGCACGGCCGCGGCCGTGATCGCGTCGGCGTCTGGCGGCGTCTCGAGCTCGGGCCAGCCGAGGGCTGTGCCTTCGAGCGCCGAGTCGGGGATCCCGATCGCCGCGGCCAGCGCCGCGCGTGTCTCACCCACCCTTCCCTCCGCCGCGCGGAGCGCGAGCGACGCCGAGGCGAGCTCGGCGCGAGCGCCATCGAGATCGGGGCGCGAGACTTCTCCCATCGCGAGTCTGCGCTCGATCAGGACCGCTGCTCGATTGCGCGCCATCTCCTCGGCACGAAGCGCGTTCAGCACCTGCGCCGCGAGCAGATGCTCGGCGAGCGCGCCGCGCAGGCTTGCCCGCACTCGCCACGCGGTCTCGGCGAGAGTCAGACGCGCCCCTTCGCCTAGGTGCTGCGCGCGATCGATCCGATGGCCTCGCTTGCCGGCGGTCTCGATCGGCACGTCGAGCGAGAAGCCGAGCGTCCAGGGCGAGGTGCCGATATCGGCGTTCGTCGTGTACTGCGGCGCGAATGAGAGCACGGGGTTCGGGCGCGCGCCTGCTGTCTCGACCTGCGCATCGGCCGCCTCGACACCGGCGCGCGCGACCTCGAGATCCGCGCGGTAGCAGATCGCGACGACCGTGAGGGCCGAGAGGTCCCACACGCTCGGGGGCCAGCTCGCCGCCGAGCCGCGCACCTGGAGCGCGTAGCGACGAAGGCCCTCGTCGTCGAGCGCACGCGCACGAAGCTCGGACTCGATGCGCACGGGATCGACCGGGCGCGGCTCGTAGTGCACGCAGGCGATCGAGAAGCTCACCGCGAGCATCGCGCCGCCAGGCCCCGAACTCGCCAAACGCCGCGCGACTCGCGCCGCCGATTCGGCGCGAGTTCCACTCACTCGGCCCTGGACTCGCGATGCGCGCACAGGCTCAGGTGGTCATCGCGTGCGCGATCTGCGCGAGCGCGTGCGCGGTGTCCGCAACGCCTGGCAGCGCTCGAACGGCGGCCTCTCCGTAGTGAACGCCCAGGAGGAACGCAGCGTCGAGAAGACTCACCATGGCTGCAAGTTCGAGACAACAGCGCAGGCGGCTGGTAGAAGGCGCCTGTGGGATGGGCGAGAGAAGCCGCACCACGCGGCCTTCGAGCAGCTCACCATCGCCCATCAATCGGGCGTGCGCCGACGCGCCTCGCGGAGCGCCGAGGCGCGCCACCGCCACGACCGCAGCGGCAAGATCAGCGCCGTCCACGCCGCAGAGGCGCGCCTCCTCGTCGCGCGCGAGCTCGAGCGCGTGGAGCCACATGCTGAACCGCGAGTGCGCCGCGGGCCACGGCCACTGCAGGTCGCTCGCGAGCTGGGCAAGCCAGATTCGGAGCGGATCGCGATGGCGCGCGTGGGCCTCCTCGTGGGCGAAGAGGGCGCGGAGTGCAAGCGGATCGACATTGCTCATCACTTCACGCGCTACGGCGACTCGTGGCCACACGAGGCCGACCGTCGCCGCGATGGGCCCGCTGGGCGGAGACGCGAGGGCCCGCGCGCCGCGGAAGGCGGCCCGCGCCCACACGATCGCGAAGGGAACGACGCTCAAGAGCAACGCCGAAGAAAGGGACTCGCCCGCCGGCTCGGGCTCTTGAAGCGCCCAGCCGAGCACCGCGGCCAACGCGACGGACGGGAAGAGCATGCGAAGCCAGATCGATCTCCAAGCACGTCGCTCGAGGTGGAGGCCACTGATTCGGACCGCGTCGTCGGCATCGGGTCCTGGCAGAACCGCCGCGATCCACGTCACCGGCGCACAGATCAGCAGCATGAGCGCGCCAAATGCGAGCTCACGATCCACCTGATGACCTCCGGCGGGTCTCGATCTCGCGCGCGAGCGTGTCGAGGAGCTGTGGATCGATCGACTGCACCGCTCCCACGAGCGCAGCGATCGCGCGCTCGGGACCCGGACCGAGCAGGCGGTCGACCAGATCGCGCGCTCTCGCGGCTTCGACCCGATCGCGCGGAACCCGTGGCTCGAAGACGAAGGTCTTGCCGCGTCGCCGGCGCGTGACGAGGCGCTTCCCGCGAAGGCGATCTAGCACCTTGGCGGTGGTCGTGTATACGAGGCCCGCCGGAACCCCCACGCGGTCGTGGATTTCGCGCGCCGAACCCGCGCCCATTTCCCAGAGGACGGCGAGAACGGCGTATTCGAGGTCCCCGCCCGGAAGGCGCGTGGATCGTCGCATGAGAGCGATCCTACGACACGTGTCGTAGGTGCGAAAGCCCGCGTGTACTCCGCGGGCACGCTTGGCATTCTCAGCGGTGATCACCGTACGGAGAGGCGCGGCTATCGCGCTCAACGTACTCGCCATCGCGCATAGGCTGTGAGACATAGGGGAGCGCTGCTCGCGCGAGCGCGGAGACTTCCGCACCGCGGCGCCGTCGAGCGCCGTCCAGTGTCGCCGGCACGGGTCCAACCGAGATCGTCGAATCGAATGCGGAAATGCGCCGCCCAGCCCCAGGCTCCGCAAGAGACGGTCGCTCGAACGAATGGCCGCAAATGCGCGAAAACACATGGCGCGCCGGGAGGGATTCGAACCCCCGACCCTCAGGTTCGAAGCCTGATGCTCTATCCAGCTGAGCTACCGGCGCGCGCTTCGGGAGCGAGCGCTGTAGATACCGAACGGGGGCGGGGGCGCGCCAGCCGGGCGCGTGCGACGCGCGCGCTGGCGGGCTGTGCGATCGTCGCCCGCTGCGATGACGATCCCGACGACGGACTTCGGGCCCGGGGACCTCGCCACCGCGCGAGATCCGTATGCGCTGCTCGCGTCGGTGCGCGCGCGCGGGCGCGTGCTGCGCGGTCCGGGATCCTGGGTGGTGCTCGGACATGCCGAGGTGCTCGCGGTGCTGCGCTCGTCGGCCGCACGCTCGGGTTTCATCGCGGGCATCTATCGCCAGTCGTTGCCACCGGGTGCGGCGCGCGACGAAATGGGCCATCGCATCAACTTCCTCGATCCGCCCGATCACACCCGCGTCCGCAAGCTGGTCGCCAAGGCGTTCACGCCACGTCGTGTCGCAGCGCTGCGTCCCTATGTGATCGAGCTATGCCGCGCGCTGCTCGCTCCCCATGATGACGACGCGACGATCGACTTGATCGCGGCGTTCTCGCATCAGGTTCCGTCGCTGGTGATCTCCGAGCTGCTCGGTGTGCCACCCGAGGATCGCGATCGACTCACCGCGCTGTCGGATCGCGTGTCGGCGCTGCTCGGACTCGCCGGTCTCGACGCTTCGAAGCGCGACGATGCGGTCGCTGCCGCCGAACAGCTGCACGCGTATCTGCGCGAACTCCTCGCGCAGCGTCGCCGCGACCCGCGCGACGACCTGCTCTCGGCGCTGCTCGCCGTCGAAGAGGATCACGAGCACCTGTCGGAGAGCGAACTGCTGTCGCTCGCCGCGACGCTCTACTCGGCCGGCCACCGCACCACGCGCGATCTGTTCTCGAACGGGCTCTCGGTCCTGCTGCGTGATCGCGAACTGGTGGAAGCGGTACAGCGCGGCGCGTTGCACGCGCCGGCGGTCGTCGAGGAGTTCCTCCGCTTCGAGACACCGACGCATTACGTGGCCCGGATGCTGGTCGCGCCGCTCGCGCTCGGCGAGGTCACGATCCCGCCAGGCGAACCGATCACGCTGCTGCTCGCTGCTGCCAATCGAGATCCGCTCGCATACGCGGGCGCCGACCGTTTCGTGCCGCGCCGTTGGCTCACCGATCCGGCACCGCCCGCGCCGCTGTCGTTCGCGTTCGGGCCGCATTTCTGTCTCGGCGCGAGTCTCGCCCGACTCGAGGCCGAGACGATGCTCGAAACGCTGCTCGCAGCGCGGCCTGAGATCACAGTTGCAGATGAAACGCTCGCATGGCGCCACACCGGACTCTTCCGCGGCCTGCAGGCGCTGCCGGTTCGGCTCGGTCGCGCTGCGGCTCGGCATGGGCCTCTGGGTTAGGCTGCCCGCATGTGCGATTGCATCGTTGCGGTGGCGGACGAGACGCGGATCGGAACGGCGCTCTTCGGCAAGAACAGCGATCGCTCCGAACACGAGTGCCAGCCCTTCCGACAGTTTCCGGGCGCATTCCACGCGCCCGGATCCCATGCGCAGTGTACGCACATCGAGATTCCGCAGGTCGCCGAGACCTACGCGGTGATGGGTCACTCGCCCTGGTGGGTCTGGGGCTTCGAACAGGGCGTCAACGAGCACGCGGTGGCGATCGGCAACGAGACGGTCTTCTCGCGGGAAGCGATCGAGGAGAAACCGGGGCTGATCGGTATGGATCTGGTTCGACTCGGTCTCGAACGAGGCCGCAGCGCGCGCGAAGCACTCGAGGTGATGGCGACGCTGATCGAGACGCACGGACAAGGCGGCGCCGCCTTCGGTCCGGACAAGGCGGGCTATCACAACGGCTTCCTGATCGCCGACGCCGACGAAGCGTGGACGCTGCAGACTTCGAATCGACGCTGGGCCGCGCGGCGTCTGCGCCGCGATGCCGTCTCGAACCACATCTCGCTGACGAGCGACTGGGAGATCGGATCGCGCGACCTCGAGGGATTCGCGCGCGCGCAAGGTTGGTGGGCCAGCGGTGGACGCGTCGACGTCGCCGCGGCGTATCGCAATCCGGGCGTGCCCGGGCGGATCTCCGAGGGACGGCTGCGACGCTCGCGCGAGCTGCTCGACGCCGCGCAGGGTCACATCGACGTCGCGGTGATGCAGACGATCCTGCGCGATCACCTCGACGGCGGACCGGTGCGGCTGTCCAGCGCGACCGTGGAAGACGAGGCGTTCTGCACGCTTTGCATGCACAGCGAACCGATCGGCACGACGACGGCGAGCCTCGTCGCGCCGCTGCCGCGCGAACGACGGGCACCGTGGCCGGTTTGGATCTCGTTCGCGACGCCTTGCACGGGCGTCTTCCTGCCGGTCTACCTCGACGGATTGATTCCCGCCGAACTCGCGCGCGGCGGCGCGGAACCCGACGCGGGTTCCGCGTGGTGGGCGTTCAAGGTGCTGCAGGAAGCGGCGGCGCAGGACTTCCCGCGTCACACACCGTGGCTTCGCGACGCATGGAAGGGATTCGAAGCGCGCGTCGAGACGGAGCGGCTCGCGGTCGAGACGGAAGTCGCGCGCGCACGCGCATCGGGTTCGCATGCGGTCGTGACGAAACTGCTGAGCGACTTCATGACGCGAACCTGGCGCGATGCGATCACGCACGCGCGCGAACTCGCGAGCCAGATCTAACGCTCCCGCGTAGCGAGCCAACGGCGAGCGGCGAGGTCATGAGGCCGGCTTCCCGCGTAGCGAGCCAACGGCGAGCGGCGAGATTCATCAGGCCAGCCGAGCGACGTCAGGCGCTCTTGGCTTCTTCGGCGACACGCGCCGGCGCGTGACGTACCGCGTGTGCGATCGGGAAATACTCGGCGCGGAGTTCCCAAGGAACGCCGAGTGCTGCGAGTAGGCAGCGCTTTGTCGCCTGGCGACAGGTGGCGCCCTTCTCGATCGCGTGAATCGTGCGCGGAGAGATCGCGGCTCGATCAGCGAGTTCGTTCTGCGTCCAGCCGAGGGCTTGGCGTGCGGCCCGAATCCGGTTCATGGCGGCCCCTTTCCTCCCCCCGGCTCCGGCCCGATTCAAAGGGCTGGAACGCGGCCGAGCTTAGCTCCCCGATTGGCAAGCCGACACCGGCGCGCAGCGGGGTAGCAGAGTCGCTCGGGAGCGAGGGGACGGACCCTCGGGAGGACGGGAAAGCGTGCTTTCCCGTCCTCCCGCGTCAGGCCTCTAGCGAGGGGCGCAGGAGACCTCGGCCGACGCGTCCGCGCAGGTGGAACCGTTGAAGCAGTAGAGGTCCATGATGCAGCGAATGGGGGGCAGATTGCTGCCGCGGGCCAGCGGCTCGCAGGAGCGGGAAATGCCGTCGGCCCCGGCGTCGCAGATGCACTCGACGATGTCCTCGTGATTCGTGCATGCGCTGGAACCGACCCGCTTCCGGACCATGTCGTAGGGCGCGCAGGCGTCTTCGCCCTCCGGAGGAAGCGGTTGGCCGAACTCGAGGTTCGTCACGCAGATCGGCATCTCGTTGCTCGGATAGCCGTTCGGGTTCTGCACCTGCACGACGTGAACGCCGCGCGTGAGACCCGGATCGATCGTCATGTCGATCGCATTGGCGGCGGTCGTCGGTGTGGTAGCCGGCGTGAACGAGCAGCCCGCGCAGAGCTCGCCGTCAACGAGGACCTGCCCGGCCGCATCGACGTACTCGGCGCCCAGCCGGAACGTCGACGCCTGGCCCTCGAACGGGCGCGGCAGCGTCGGCGGATCGCCGGTGACTTCGAGCGCGCGGGCGTCGGGATCGACATCGAGTAGCGGCTGTCGATCGGTGCCACCGATCGACATGTTTGCCGGTAGATCCGCAGTGACGGTGATGACGACGCCGAGTTGCTCGGAGCGCGCGCGCAGCTCTTCGGTCGTCTGCGCCCAGTTGCTCTTCGGGCTCACCCACGCCTCGCGGCTCGGGTCGTAGCGGAGCTCGCCGATGTACTGCCCCTCGGCGACAGCCGTGATGCGACCCTCGCCGGCGTAGCGCTCGATCAAGTCGAGCTGCGCGATTGCGCCCTCCTCGTTGGCGTGGGCGGGATCGATCGAAACCTGGCGGCCCGTGAGACCGGGCAGACCAGTGCTGAACTCGACCTGGAACTCCCAGATTGCGTCGCCGCGAACGCCGTAGACCAGCGCGAAGAGCCCTTCGAAGGTGGCGACGAAGGAACCGCGCTCGGTCATGCCGACGGCCGGGTCCCAGACCGTCTCGGCCGTCGGGAACGGCAGCTCGGCGAGCGGGAACAGGAACGCCTCGATCTCGGGTGAGTGCAGATCGCAGGGATCGCCGTTGATCGTGACCTCTTGCGATCCGCCGCCAAGGTTGATCGTGAAGGTCTTCGGCCCGGGAGCAATGCCGTCGGCGCAGTCCTGCGCGCCTTGCAGTACTTCCTGAGACGAGAAGATGCCGTTCGAAAACAGCGTCGAGCGGTCCCACATGCCGCGCGCCGAGGGTGCGTCGAAGCCACCGACCACGCTCGAGTTGGTGCCAGCCGTGAGCGGCAGCGAGTGGCATCCCATCGGGTTGTCGGCGCAGGTGCTCGGCGCGAAGTTCAGCGCTTGACCGACTCCTGTGTTCACTCCCTTGCCGTCTTCGTTGGTGAAGAAGTCCGACACGCCCTTGTTGGCGAACGGCGAGAGCTTGTCGTCGGGGCGCCGCGAAGGCGGCGGCGGGAACGCGACGGCGAGCTGGAACGCGGCCATCGCGTCGCGTTCTGCTTCGGTCAGCGTGCCGGGCAGATTCGTCCCGTCCGGACCGTCCTGGCCTTCGCCCACTTCACAGCCGCTCGGCGTGTTGTGCTGACACATCGGGCCGGAGAGCGCGGCGTTCACCAGATGTCGCACGCAGCCCACTTCGCCGACCGCGCTGATGTCGCAGTCCGGCGCGGTGTCGAAGGCGGCGGCTTCGGGGTTCACGCCGGCGATCGGGTCGGCGAGCACACCTTCCCAGTGCAGCGGCAGCGTGTTGCGCAGGCCGCGAATCGGCTGCGTGGTGCGCGGTTCCGCGTGCTGGCCGCCGGCGTCGATGCCGTCGTCGGGCGCGTTGACCGAGTTGATCACCCACTGGAGCTGGTCGATGTTGCCGTTCGGGTGGCACGAGCCGCAGGCGAAGGTCTTGTTGGTCGAGCCGCGCGCGGTGTGGAACGCGATGCGACCGCGCCGGATCTGCGCGGGTGTCGGGTCATTGCCGACGACCAGTGCGCCACCGACGGTGGCCGGATGCTGCGGATCGGCGAGATCCACGGTCGACACGCTGCTGTCGGCGGTGTTGAGCACGTAGGCGACCTGCGCCACGCCGCCCGGACCGGAGCGCACCGTCACGCCTTCCGGCAGTGCGCCGACGAGCGCAGAGCCCTGCACGTTGCCCTCGCGATCCAGCGTGAATACGCCGTGCATCGCCGGGCGACCGTCGCCGGGATCCCCATCTGCCGCAGCAGCCGTAACGACCAGCGTTTCGCCGTCGCCCGACACCGCGATGCCCCACGGATTCGGCACCGTCTGGCCGAGGCCCGCTGCCGCTGCGGAAGCGTCGAGGTCGACGGTGTGGGCGGGCGTGCATGTCCCGCCCGTGCAGTTCAGCACCGCGATACGATTCTCGAAAAGATGATTGTCGAGATTGCCGAGGCCGTCGATCTCATTGCGCGCTTCGGTGTGCGGCACATAGACACGCGTGTTGCTCAGCGGGCCGGCAGTCGGCAGTTCGTGCGCGGCAACACCGGCCAGCATCGTGCCGAGGGTGTCGACGGTCTGCTCGAGCGCGAGCGTCTGCGTATCGAAGACGAAGAGATCGCGGTCGGGCATGTCGGTATCGCGAATCACGCGGCCACCGATGTTGGGATCGACGGCAGCGAACTGGAAGACCGTCCCGAGCTGGAGCCGCAGCGTGGTGGGGTTGATGCCGCCGAACAGCTCGGCGGTGAACTCGCAGCCTTCGTCGGTGCGGGCGGCGTCATTCTCGTTGACGACGAGGCCGCGCGCGTCATCCGGGAAGCAGGTCGGGAACTCGGTCTGGTTCCCCGACTCGAACGGCGCCACGAAGAGCTTGCCGCCTGCGACCGCGAGCCCGCGCGGATCCTGCGCAGTGATCGCCAGTCGCGTCGGGTTGATCGACGCGTGGCCGCTCGAATCGATCTCGAGTACGAGAACCTGATTCGGCTCGCCGAGCGTCACGAAGGCGCGCGACGGCCCCGCGAATGCGATCGACACCGGTTCGTTGGTACGCGTCACGCCGTCGGCGTCGAGTTCCTGGATCGTTTGGACCACCGCGAGCTTGTTGCGGCTCACGACGCTGATCGAATCCGAGATGTGGTTCGCGACGAACACCAGTTCGTCGCCGTTCACGAGGCCGGGCAGCACCGCGACGCTCGTCGGGTCGTGTCCGACCTTCACCGTGGCCAGCCGAGTCGGCACGAGGGCGTTCGAGGTGTCGAGCACGGAGAGCGTCCCGGACGTCGTGTTCGCGACGTAGAGCCGCTTTCCGTCGTTCGAAAGCGCCATCGGAGCGACCTGCGGGCTCAGGTAGAGCTGGGCTCCCGAGCGCGGCAATGCATCCGGCCGACACTGGAACGCGAGTAGCGCCAGCGCGACGAGCGGCAGTAGCGCGAGGGGGGCAGCTCGCCTGGTTCGAGGCGTCGAGAGGTCGGGCATGAGGGGCTCCATCCGGCGCGAAGTTCGCGAGAGGTGAGTGCCGCGTCTCGTAGCGAGGTGGCCACGATCGGCTTGGGCGAACGGCAGCCTACCCGACCGATCGGTCGATTTCACCTGGCGTGCAGCCCGACCCGACGAAAATGGGGTCAGGTCGGCCGCAAGTTGACGGGGATTGCGACAGCGTCCCCGCCTTCCGCGCGATCGAGCGTCGCGGCGAGGTCGAATCGCAGGTGCTCGGAGAGGTCGCCGACCAGGTCGATCTGGATCTCGCGGAGCACGAAGCGCCAGGTGCCGCCCGCGCGCTCGAAACGGTCGCAGTAGCGGCCGGCGATGATGGGCTGAAGCGGCAACTTCGCCGTCGCCTGCAGCACCAGGTAGCGCGATCGCGCGGCCGCGGTCCCGACGATCGCGTCCACTTCCACGATCGGATTGAAGACCAGGTGTTGGGTGCGCAGCGTGCCGTCCTCGTGGACGCGACTCGTCTCTCGGTAGAGGCGCTCCACCGCCGCAGCGCCGCGGGCGGGCTCCTGCATGCCGGGCGCCGACACGGCGCCGTCCTCGAACAGCGCGGCGACACCTGCGAAGTCGGCTGCGTCGATGCACTCCGCGTAGCGGTAGAGCAGGTTCCGGATCGCTTCGGCGTCGTCGCTCATCACGAGAGCTTGTGCGATGAGCGCTTGCGCCGCTAGTTCGCAGCCCGCGGGATCGGCTCCTCGCGCACATCCCCGCTGAGGCCGACCGACCAACGGGCGACGACACGCGGTTCGATCCAGAACGCGAGGCTCGAGGCCGGTAGCGCGACGAGCGAAACGACGAGTCGGGCCGCGTCGCCCTCGCCCACCAGGTCGACGCGCGAGAAACCCGGCTGAACCAGCGCAAAGCGACTGCCGAGCAGCGAATGCTTCACCTGGCGCTCGCTTCCACCCGATCCCGCGACGACCTGCAGGAACGGACTGCTCGGCGCCGGAACACCGATCTGCAGATTGTGCTCATGGCCGGCAAGATGAAGGTGAACCGGCACGTCGATCCCCGCGAGCGTCTTCGCGATCCACGGTCCCGGATGCTGATCATGGATCGGATAGTGCCCGGCCAGGATGCGCCAGGGTCCGCGCGCGCTGCGCAAGGCGCGCTCCAATGCCGCGCCGTCGCCGCTCTCGGCGAGCGCAACCGGGTCGTAGAGGATCAGGCTCACGCCGGGTTGCAGCGCGGAATCCGCCAGCTCGATGACTTCGATCGCTTGCGCCGGGACGTGCCAGTTCGGAACGAAGCGCGGTACCACCTCGCGCTGCAAGCGGGGACTCTCGGGAACCGTCTGGTCGTGATTGCCGAGCACCGCATAGAACGGCACCGGACGGTCGCCGCGGCGGTCCGGCTCGCAGGCATCGGCAACGCGCTCGGACTCGGGACCGTCGAGCGCGAGAAAGCCACAGTACGGACGCACGACGTTCTCACGCACGCGCGACACGAGTTCCTTGTCGAGCAGTCCTTCGGGGTAGAAGTTGTCGCCGAGCAGCACGACCGCGTCGACAGGGCGACGACGCTGCTCGGCCTCGAGCACAGCGCCCACGCGCATCTGGGCTTGCAGCGACCGGCCAATGGAGTTGGGTAGGACGCCGGTATCGCCAAACGCGAAAAACGACAACCGAACCGGTCCGGACTCATCGGCGCCGACGACGGGCGCGGGCGGCCCACAGGCTGCGAGCAGCAGCACCGCTGCGGCAATCGTCGCGACCAGCTTGCGTCGCGTTTCGAGTCGTCGTCGCATCGCGGCGCAGCTTAGAGCACGATCGGCGTGCGGCTCGCCCCCTGGGGTCGATGAACGCATAGTCATGCTCGAGTCCGGCGCTCCGGCTAGTTTCCCCTCGCAGGCGGAAGGGAGGGACGCATGAGACTCCTCTACATCGAAGACGATCCGGCTGCGCAGCAGTACATCTTCAAGGGTCTGGGCGAGCACGGCTTCCTGGTGGAAGTCGTCTCGGACGGTTCGAGCGGTGTGGAGCGCGCCACCCACGGCGGCTACGACCTGATCCTGCTCGACGTAATGCTGCCCGACATGGAGGGCTTCGAGGTGCTGCGCCGACTGCGCCAGGCGAGCATCACGACGCCGGTGTTGTTCCTCTCTGCGCGCAGCGCGGTGGGCGATCGCGTGCGCGGACTCGAACTCGGCGCGGACGACTATCTGCCCAAGCCATTCGCGTTCGCCGAGTTGCTCGCGCGCATCCGCGCGATCGCGCGGCGGCGCCTCGGCGAGCCCGAGGACGGTCGCCTCGGCACTTCGGATCTGGTGCTCGACCTGAACCGCCGCACCGTGGAACGCAGCGGACGGCGCGTCGATCTGTCGCCGAAGCAGTTCGCTCTGCTCGAGTACCTGCTGCGACACCGCGGTCACGTGGTGTCGCGTGCGATGATCACCGAGAACGTCTGGGGCTGGGGCTTCGAGAGCTTCTCCAACCTGATCGACGTCCACATCAACCGCTTGCGCAAGAAGATCGACCAGGGACAACCGACGCGCCTGATCCACACGGTGAAAGGCGCCGGCTACATCCTGGAAGAACGCGAAGCGGAGCCCGAGCCCGCCGCGGCCGCGGGCGAGAGCGTCGTTGCGTAGGACGCTGTCGATCGGAGCGAAATGGACGCTCCGCTACGTGGCCGTGATGTTGATCACGACCAGTGCATTCTCCGCGTACGTCTACCACCGCGCCGAACAGCGCATCGAGCAGGATGCTGCGCTGCTGATGGAACTGCAGCTCGCGCAGCTGATCGAACACATGGACGCGTCGCCGGGCGCGGTCGGTGAATGGCGCGAGTTCGCCCAGCTTCAAGCTTCGAGCGCCGACCCCGAATTGCGTCTCGGCGTCGCGTTCTTCGATCCCGAGGGCCGGCGCCTCGTCAGTGTCGGCGCCGCGTCGATGAAGGAGGTGCCGCTGCCGAAGCGCGTGCTGCTCGGCAAGACGGATCCGGGCGTGCTCGAGGTCGACGTGGGCTGGGGCGACCCGTACCTGGTGCTCTCCGGACGCGGCGAACAGGGCATCGCACAGCTGATGGTCTACTCGCGTCCGTTCGCGCGCAGCGCGGCGGGCATCCGCGACGCTTTCGCGAGCGCGCTGCCGGTGATGGTGCTGCTGACGGCTGGCTTCGGCTACCTGCTCTCGCGCGGCTCACTACGGCCGATCGCCACCATTACGCGTAGCGCCCGCCGGATCTCCAGCCAGAGCTTGCACGAGAAGATTCCCACCACGGGCACGGGCGACGAACTCGACGAATTGGCGGGCACGCTGAACGACATGCTCGCCCGCATCCACGAAGGCATGGAACGGATGCGGCGATTCTCGGGCGACGCCGCGCACCAACTCCGCACGCCGCTCAACGCAATGCAGAGCGAACTCGATGTGACACTCGCAATCGACCGCGATCCGGCGGAATACCGCGTCGTGCTCGGCGACCTGCTGCACCAGGTCGTGACGCTCTCCGACACGGTGAACGCGATCCTCCGACTCGCGCAATCGGAAGGCGGCCTCGACCCGGCCCACACCGTGCGCGTCGCCATCGATCCGCTGCTCGAGGACGTCGTCGATTTCTTCGCGGCCATGGCGGAGGAGCGCGGGATCGAACTGATGGTGGCCGCCGAGTCGAAGGGCACCGTCCGCGGCGATCCCACCTGGCTGCATCAGCTGTTCGCCAATCTGATCCACAACGCGCTCCAGTACACGCCCGAAGGCGGCCGCGTCGCGATCGAGGCACGGCCCGTGAGCGGCGAGGTCCTGGTGCGCGTCCGCGACACCGGCCCCGGCCTCAGCGAAGCCGACCGCGCGATCGCGTTTGCGCGCTTCCAGCGCGGGTCCGCGTCGGCGACCGGCGCCGGGCTGGGTCTCGGACTCGCCTTGGCCCGTGAGATCGCGCGCGCACACGGCGGCTCGATCGAGATCGAAGCAGGGGCCGGCCGCGGCGCGGTATTCGCGGTTCGCTTGCCACTCGCGCCCGCCGACACACGCTAGCTTCGCCCGGCTCTCGATGAGGAGAACTGCGATGCCCCGTTTGCGCCAGGTACCGCGCGCCGAAGCGCCCCCGGATGTGCAGACCGTCTACGACCTGCTCTTTGGCGGCCGCTGTCCGGTCGCGCAGCCGGGCACGGCGACCGGTACGCCGGGCAACTGGTGGACGGTGTTCGCGCTGGTGCCCGATTGTTTCCGCCACGCGGTCGCGGGCTTCGCGTTCTACCGCAGTCCGCAGCGCAAGCTCGATCCGAAGCTGCGCGAACTCGGTCAGACGCGCGCGGGATTCCTGCGCGAGAGCCAGTTCGTATTCTCGCAGCACTGTAAAGCGTCGCGCGACATCGGGCTCGCCGAGGAGAAGATCGCGGCGATCCCGAGTTGGGCAGGGTCCGACGTGTTCACCTCGACCGAACGCGCCGTCCTCGCCTACGTCGACGAGCTGGTGCTCCAGAACGGTCGCGTGCAGGACGCCAGCTTCGAGCGCCTGCGTGCGCACCTGTCCGAGGAAGAGATTCTGGAGCTGACGTACATCACCGCGCTCTACGAGATGCACGCGATCATCACGCGCGCGCTGCGCCTCGAGTACGACGACGTGCCCGAGCGCATCGTCGAGGTCGCCGCGCCGACTTCTGCGCCAGCCGCCGATTTCATGGGCGGTGTCGGCAAGCGCGCGGTGCCGCTACCCGGGGAACAACCGCCGTAGCAACTGCTGCATCTCGACCAGCGGAATCTGCCCGGGCGCCGTCGCGTGCCCCGCGTGGGCAAACGTCAGCAGCGAACCGAGCGCGCAGAAGAGCAGCCGCGTCGCGATCGCGGCGTCGCCCATGCCGATCGCGATCAAGCCGATGCCGTCCGTGTCGACCAGCAGCCGCGCGAGCGAACGCAGGTCGTCCCGATCCGCGACCGCGGTCGCGAGCTTCACCACGTCCGCGCCGAGCGCCCGACCGCGCGCGACCACGTCCATCAGCGCGGCCGGGCTCGGCGTCTTCGCGAAGTCGTGGAACGACGCGATCGCGAGCTTCCCAGCGCCGCGCGCCGCGTCGACGACGGCGCGCGCGATCTCGCTCGAGATCTCGACGTCCACCGCGTCGACGCGCGGGATGAGTGCGCGGAACAACGCCAGTCGCGCTGCCTCGGTCCCCTTCCAGCCGCCGCCCTCGGCCGCGCTTCGAATCGTCACGAGCAGCGGAACGCCCGCGAAGACGTCGAGCTGCGCCAGAACGGAGTCCGCATCGACGCGACCGCAGTGGTCGACCCGCAGCTCGGCGACATCGAGACCCTGCTCGACGAGCGCCAGCACCTCGGCCCGCGTCGCAGCATCCGCAAACGGCACCGCGACGCGCGGTCGCGTCCCGAGCTCCAAAGCCCCAATCCTCCAACTCGCCGCCACGCCCGCATCCTACCGGAGTTACCTGGCGAGCGTTGCGATGGGGACGGTCCTCGACGCAAACGACGCAATCAACGTCCCCAACGCGACACTTGACCTCGGGGCGGGTATCTCCGACACCCTGTTCGTGGAGCTGCGCGCGCGCCGATCGTGGAGGGACGCCGTCGCGGTCTACCTCGACCGCCGGCTGCTGGCGATCCTGCTGATGGGCTTCGCGAGTGGCCTTCCGCTGCTGCTCACCACGTCCACGCTGTCGTACTGGCTCGCGAAGCGCGGCGTCGACAAGACCGCGATTGGGCTCTTCGCGCTCGTCGGCCTGCCCTATTCGCTCAAATTCCTCTGGGCGCCCGTGCTCGACTTCGTGCGCGTGCCGTGGTTGGGCGACCGGCTCGGGCGACGCCGCGCGTGGATGCTGGTGGCGCAGGCCGCGCTCGTGGTGGCGATCGCCCTGCTCGGAGCGACCGATCCCGTCGTCGCGCCGCTCGCGACCGCCGCGCTGGCGTTCGCCGTCGCGTTCTGCTCCGCTACGCAGGACGTCGCGATCGACGCCTACCGCATCGAAGTGTTGCGCGAGGACGAACAAGGAGCCGGCGCCGCGGCGACACAGAGCGGCTACCGGATCGGGATGATCGTCGCGGGCGCCGGCGCGACTGCGCTCTCCGATTTCGTCGCGTGGCCACTGGTGTTCGACGCGCTCGCGGTGCTGGTCGGATTCGGCGCCATCGCGGTGCTGCTCGCACCCGAGCCGCCGGCAGCACCGAACGCGGCCGATGCTGCGATTCGCGACTGGAAGCAGGCGTTCCTCGTGCCGCTGCGCGATCTGGCGTCGCGCCCGCAGTTCCCGGCGATCGTCGCCTTCGCGCTGCTCTACAAGTTCGGCGACGCGATCGCGGGCGCGATGGCGAACCCGTTCTACGTCGAGCTCGGCTTCTCGGGCGTCGAGATCGCGAGCGTGACGAAGGTGTTCAGCATCGTCGCGAACCTCGCGGGCGTGATCGTGGGGGGCGTCGTCGTCGCGCGCTCCGGAATCTGGCGCGCACTGCTGATCGGCGGCGTGTTGCAAGCCGCGACGAACCTGCTCTTCGCGGTGCAGGCGCAGGTGGGACACAGCATCGCGATGCTCGCGCTCGCGGTGGGCGCCGACGGCTTCACGGGCGGCCTCGCCGCGTCCGCGTTCGTCGCCTACCTCTCGGGCCTGTGTCGCGTCGGCATGAGCGCGTCGCAATACGCGCTGTTGACGTCGCTGATGGCCGCCGGGCGCACGGTGCTGGCGTCGGGCTCGGGATTCGTCGCGGATCGGACCGATTGGGCGACCTTCTTCGTGATGACGACGGCTCTCGCGACGCCCGGACTCTTGCTGCTCGCCTATCTGCGGCGGCGCACCGGCGCAACGACTGCTCCGGAACCGGGTTCGCCCCTGCTAGGATGAGCTGCGTGCGCCAGACCCGAAGCTGCCGAACCGTCGCGATCGCCGTCGCGTTGCTCGTTGCGATCCCCGAAGCCGGATTCGCCGCGGCGGGCACCACCGCTTCGAGGTCGATGGACGCAATGAGCCAGCAAGAGCTCGATCTCTTCGTCCAGCAGCTGAACGAGTCTGCGAACTGGCGCAAGTACCGCCGTCCCAACGATCCGCCCGACTTCGTGCCCGGCAAGCCGGTGCGGGTGATGCACGGCGCCGGTTCCTCGTTCGGACGCAGCGGTGGCGGCGCCGGCGCGGGCTTCCGGAAGAGCGGACTCGCAAGCCGCCGCGGCTCGCGCGCGGGTCGCGGCAAGAGTCGCGACGACGCGATGGCGCAAAGCCGCAGCGGCTCCCGTTCGGGCCGCTCGAACTCGAGTGCTTCTTCGAGTTCGAGTTCCAACTCGCGATCGCGCAGCGGCTTCGGCAGTTCCTCGCGGAACAGCAGTAGCAGCGGCGGCTTCGGCAACAACGGCGGCTCCCTCGACCAATAGCCGCGGTAAGCTGTGCGCTTCCGAGCCCTCGGAGGAGCCACCGATGCCCGCATCCCGACCCCGCGCAGCAAGAACCGTCTACCGCAGCTGCCCGCTCTGTGAAGCGCACTGTGGTGTCGCCGTCGAACTCGACGGCGATGCGGTGCGCACCGTGCGCGGCGATCCGGACGACGCCCTCTCACGCGGCTACCTGTGCCCCAAGGCCTACGGCCTCAAGGCACTCCAGGACGACCCGGATCGACTGCGCCATCCGCTGATTCGCGAAGGCTCGCGTTTCCGCGCAGCGACGTGGGACGAGGCGCTCGATCTCGTCGCAACGCGCCTCGCCGCAATCCGCAGCGCCCACGGCGCCGACGCGATCGGCTCCTACATCGGCAATCCCAACGCGCACGACTACGCCGCGATGCTCTACATGCCGGTCTTCTTGCGCGCGCTCGGCTCGCGCTGGCGCTTCTCGGCGACCAGCGTCGACCAGCTTCCGAAGATGGTCAGCTCGGCGCTGCTCTTCGGCGCACCGCTGGCGATCCCGGTCGCCGACATCGATCACACCGATTTCCTGCTGATGCTGGGCGCGAATCCGCTCGCATCGAATGGCAGCCTGATGACGGCGCCCGACTTTCCGGGTCGCCTCGCGAAGCTGCGGGGACGCGGCGGCAAGCTCGTCGTCGTCGATCCGCGCCGCACCGAAACCGCGGCGATCGCGGACCAACACCTGTTCGTGAAACCGGGTAGCGACGCGTATCTGCTGCTGGCCATGGTCCACGTGCTCTTCGCCGAGAAGCTCGTGAAGCTCGGCGCGCTCGCCGCGTTCACGAACGGTGTCGAGCAGGTCGAAGCGATCGCGCGCGAGTTCTCGCCCGAGGTGGTCGCAAGGGTCACGGGCATCGCCGCGGAGCGAATCCGAACGCTCGCGCGCGAATTCGCCGGAGCCGAGCGCGCCGCCTGCTACGGCCGCATCGGCACCTGCACGCAAGAGTTCGGCACGCTCGCGAGCTGGCTCGTCGACGTGCTGAACGTGCTCACCGGCAATCTCGATCGGCCGGGCGGCGCGCTGTTCCCGCGGCCCGCGCATGCGCCCGCCGACGATCGCCCCCGCAAGCCGCGACCCGTTCCGTACGCGCGCTGGAAGAGCCGCGTGCGCGGGCTGCCCGAGTTCGCAGGCGAACTTCCGGTCGCGGCGCTCGCCGAGGAGATCGATTCGGCCGGTGAGCAGCGCGTGCGCGCACTCGTCACGATCGCCGGCAACCCGGCGCTCTCGACGCCGAACTCCGCGCGACTCGCGAAGGCGCTCGAGAGCCTCGAGTTCATGGTCTCGATCGACCTCTACCAGAACGAAACGACGCGCCTCGCCGACGTGATCCTGCCGACCACGACGCCGCTCGAACGCACCAACTACGACCTGCTCTTCCACGCGTTCTCGGTACGGAACCACGCCAAGTGGTCGCCCCAGGCGATCGCGAAGCCGGACGCTGCGAAGCACGGCTGGGAGATCATGCTGGAGATCGCCGCGCGGATGAACGGCGCGACGCCCGCCCAGCTCGACGAGCTGCTCTTCGCGGGATTGCTCGGCTCTACGGTCGGCAAGCCCGGCACCGCGTGCGAACACATTTCGGAGGCGGATGCCCGCACCCGGCTCGGCGACACACCCGGCCCGGAACGCCTCGTCGACCTGATGCTGCGCGCCGGTCCGCACGGCGACCGCTTCGACGACGACGCGCCCGGATTGTCGCTTGCGAAGCTGCAAGCGGCCGAACACGGCGTCGATCTCGGCCCGCTGGCGTCGCGCTTGCCGGACATGCTCGCGACCGAGAGTCGCGCGATCGAACTCGCGCCCGCGCTGCTGGTCGCCGACATCGAGCGACTGCGAACGGGCCTGGCCGCACGCACACGCGACGGTTCGTTCGTGCTGATCGGACGTCGCCACCTGCGCTCGAACAACTCCTGGTTCCACAACCTTCCGGCGCTCGCGAAGGGCAAGGAGCGCTGCACGCTGCTGGTGCATCCGGACGATGCGCAGGCGCTCGGGCTCGTCGCGGGCGGGAACGCGCGGGTGCGCTCGCGGGTCGGCGTCGCCGTGGCGCCCGTAGAAGTCAGCGACGCGATGATGCGTGGTGTGGTGAGTCTTCCGCACGGCTTCGGTCACGACGCGGCCGGCGCGCAACTGGGCGTCGCTGCAAAGCGCCCCGGCGCCAACTCCAACGCGTTGACCGATGAGACGCTGCTCGACGCGGTTTCGGGCAACGCGGTGCTGAACGGGATCCCGGTGGAGATCTCGGCGGCGTGAGCGGGCCTGCTCTCCGGCAATTCGACGCGCGCACCCTCTGCATCGAACCGCGATGACGTTATTCTGCGGCCGCCTTGCGACAGGGGGAACGCGGAGATGGAATCTCGGCTCGGTCGTCGCCGGATCGCGGGTCGCGTGGCTACGGGTCTCGCGTCCGCAGTACTGCTGATCGTTCTTGCAGAGCACGCCGCCGCGCACGCACTGCTGGTCGAGGCGATTCCGGCGGAAGCAGCAACGCTCGAGACGTCGCCGCCGCAGCTGGTGCTGCGCTTCAACAGCCGGATCGAACACAAGCTCTCGCGCGCCGCGCTGATCTCCGGTGATGACGGCGCGCCGCAATCGCTAACGGTCGACGCCGCCACCACGCCGGACCGACTCACCGCGACGCTGCCGGCGCTCGCGCCCGGCGCCTACATCGTCGACTGGCAGGTGCTGTCGGTGGACGGTCATCGCGTCGCGGGCAAGCTGCACTTCCAGGTTCGCGGACCGGGCTGAGCGGCCCCGCGTGGCGCAGTTCCTTCTCCTCCTCGACTTCTTTCACGCGATCCTCGCGAGCGTCACCGGGATCGGTGCGGCGTTGGTGATCGGCGGTGTCGCGTTCGCCGCCGCAGCGCTCGACGCCGCGCGCGGCGACGCGTCGCTCGGACGCTTCGTCTCGCGCAGCGCGCGCGCGGTCGCGATCGGGGGCGGGCTCGCTGCGGTCGGTTACGCCGCGCACGTCGCGCTGACGGTGTTTGCCGTGCAGGGCAGCTCGCCGCAGTGGGTGTCGGCTGTGTTCGAGGCCTCGTTCTTCCGGTCGTACGCGGTCCTCGTCGTGGCGAGCGTCGCGTGTGCGATGGCGGGTTCGCGACTCGTGCGCGATCCGCGCGATCGCCGCGCGCAGTGGACCGTCGCAGTCGGCGCCGCCGTCATCGCGGTAGGCGGCGCCTTCACGAGTCACGCAGCCGGCTGGCTCGGCGAGCGCGCACCGCTCTACGCGCTCGACGCGCTGCACCGCAGCGCGGCCTACGCGTGGCTCGGCGGCGTCGCGCAGCTGGTGCTGTTCGGGCTCGCGCGGCCGAGCCCGGTCGAAGCCAAGGCGGTACTGCCGCGCGCTGGACGCTTGTTCGCGGGCTGCGTGGGCGTGCTGGTCGTGGTGGGCGTCCTACTCGCGATTCCGTACCTGGGATCGTGGGGCGCGCTGGTCGGCACCTCGTACGGCGCGCTGCTCACCGGCAAGTTGGCGATGCTCGCGGGGCTGCTGGGGATGGCGGCAGTGAACCACCGTGCGGTGTCGCGCGTCGCGAGCGGCGACGCCCCGCCAACGCTCGCGCTGTGGCGTTTCGCGGAGATCGAAGTCGGGCTCGGGATCGCGACGCTGCTGATCGCCGCAACGCTCGCGTCGACGCCGCCTGGCGTCGATGTCGGCACCGAGATCGCGACTTTCAGCGAGGTCGCGCACGTGTTCACGCAAGGCTGGCGCGATCTCGCGGCGCTCGGGCACGCCGGCTTCGACCTCGGCGTCGTCGGCGTCTCGGTCTTCAACCACCGCTTCGCGGGCGTGCTGCTGATGGCGATGGCGCTGCTCGCGATCGCGGAGCGAGCGGGTGTCGCACGCTGGGCGCGCAACTGGCCGCTGCTGATGCTCGTGCTCGGCATCTTCGTCGGCGTGCACGCGGATCGCCAGGCGTGGCCGTTCGGGAGCATGGGATTTGCCCAGAGCTTCGTCGATCCGGAGATCATCCAGCACCGCATCGCCGGGCTGCTGGTGTGTGCGTTCGCGTTCTTCGAGTGGTCGGTGCGTACCGGGCGGCTCTCGCCCGCGCGTGCCGGGCTGGTGTTCCCGGGCGTGTCACTGCTCGGTGGCGCGCTGCTGGTGCTCCATTCTCATGCAGGCGTCGGCATCAAGTACGAGTTCCTGATCCAGCTGACGCACCTGCCGATCGCGATCCTCGGCGTGCTCGCCGGCGCGTCGCGCTGGCTCGAACTGCGATTGCCCGGCCGCGAGGGCCGCGCGCTCGGCTGGATCTGGCCGCCTGCGTTGCTCGGCATCGGCCTGATCCTGGTCGGCTACTGGGAACCGCATCGCGCGATTCCCGATCCGCGCGATGCGCAGCTGGCCCCTCCGATCCTCGAACGCGCGCACGATCTCGAGATCACCTGACGGGACTCTCCGAAGCCCCCTCACTCGTGCTACTGCGCGGCCGTCCGGCCGTGGTGCGGAAATCATGAGTCGGACGCGGATCGGGAGCTGTCAGCGGACGCGCGTCACTCCGCCGGTGCCGCATCTTCCGGACCCGCACCTTCCTCCACCTTGAAGTCTTCTGGCGCGCGGAACCATTTCTCGTCCTGCTTGCCGGCGTCGTAGTCGAGCACTTCGAATTCCCGCTCGTAGTCGGGGAACTTGATCTTCGCGCGCAGTACGACGCCTTCCTTCGAGACGCATGCGGCGATGCCGTCTTCCTCCGGCTTCCCGTAGTGGAGGACACGGCAGTTCTGCTTCGCCACTTTGTCCTCGCCGGCGACCTTCGGCGCCGGCCACTCGGGATTGTACGCGGCGAGCCCGGCGCGACCCTGGACGTAGGCGATCGGCGTGTCGCTCAGCGGGAAGCGCGCGGCGACTTTGTCGGTCGCCTTCGGATCGAACTCGATCACCTCGTGCTTGTCGATGTCCACGATCGCGGTCTTCTGTTCCATGATCTTCGACTTCTCGTGGAGCCGCGCGCCCGAGACGTGGATCTCGACGGTATCCCCGCCGGAGCTTCCGCCACCCGGTTCGGTGATGCTGAAGGTGTTGCGGATCGTCGCGCTGTACGGCGTCGTCGGACGTTCGGGCGGCAGCTCGGCTTCGGCGCGCGCGCGCACCGCGACCAGCGCGGCGACCGCCACCGCAATACCCAACGCCAGACGTAGACCCGGTGCCGCGGTCATGGATCGCTCCCTTCGAATCGGGAGCGCGAGATTAGGTGAGAAACGGAAATGGCAGTAGCGTGCAACGCGACCACGGAGGAGGTTCGAGTCTTGCGCTACGAGATCCGCGCCATGTCCGCGGGTGAGATCCTGGACACGGGATTCCAGCTGCTTCGCAACCACTTCGTCGAGCTGGTCGGAATCTCCGCGATCGTCAACGTTCCGCTCTCGATCGCCCAATCGCTGGTAGAGAGCGACACGCCAACTGGTGTCGCCGGCCTGAGTCCGACGCTGATCATCCTCGGAGTCGTCGCCGTCGCGAGCGTGCTGGTGCTCGCGCCGATCGTCCAGACCGCCATCACGGTGCTGCTGGGCGACGTCTATCTCGGCCGCGAGACGTCGATCAGCACTGCCTTCCGCCGATCGTTGGGCATCGTCTTCCCGGTGCTCGGAACCTCGCTGCTCGCGGGCCTGATCGCGATCCCCGCGTTCCTGGCGCTGCTCATCCCCGGGATCTGGTTCGTGCTCGGGCTGGCCGTGCTGTCTCCGGTGATGATTCTCGAGCGACGCTTCGGCATGTCGGCGATCCGGCGCAGCCTCGAACTGGTCAAGGACAACCGCCTGCGCGCACTGGGAATCGCCCTGATCGTGGCGGTGCTGAGCGCTGCACTCGGCGCCGGCTTCGGCCTCGCAGGCGGCATCTCGCCCTGGTTGGGGGGACTGGCGACGGGGATCGCCGGGAGTCTCACGTCCGCCTTTGCCGCCGCGGTGTTCGTCGTGCTCTACTTCGAGATCCGATGCCGCAAAGAAGCCTTCGAGATCGAGCAGCTCTCGCGCCTCTTGCAGGAAGGCGCGGAGAGGCGTCCGACGCCCAGCGCCTGAGCGCGAGCGTCCGCGAATCCTGCGAAACGCAGCAAGGAGCACGCGATGAGCCGAGTTCGAATCCTGGTCGGTACTCGCAAGGGAGCGTTCGTGCTGTCGGCGGACGCGAAGCGCGAGCAATGGGACGTCAGCGGCCCGCACTTCGCGGGCTGGGAGGTCTTTCACATGACGGGGTCGCCCGCCGACAGCACGAACGCTCCCTTGCGAGTACCGACCAGGATTCGAACTCGGCTCATCGCGTGCTCCTTGCTGCGTTTCGC
>JANLTC010000113.1:0-40874 GCA_031362725.1 Deltaproteobacteria bacterium
CGTCGGCCTCCGCGCCGATTTCGCGAAACGCGCTCGCGGCAGGGGCGCCGAACTCGCGGCCGACCGCTTGCGCGCGGGCGAGGTCGAGGTCGGCGACGCCGACGAGCGTCACGTGCCGCCCGGCATCGCGCGCAGCCGCGACCTTCGACGCATGCAGCCGGCCCATGTGGCCGGCGCCGATCACCGCGATGCGCAGCGGCTCCCGCGCGTTCAAGGGGCTGCTCCCGGGCCCGAAGCCGGCACGCCGAGCAGCGCGATGCCGAGCGCGTCGGCGCGCCGCACCACCGCTTCGCGCTCGAGCACCAGCGTGCGGCCGGCTTCCATCGCCATCAGCGCAGCGCCCGCTTCCGCGAGCGTCTCGAGCGTGTCGGGCCCGATCGTCGGGAAGTCGAAGCGCGGATCCTGGCCAGGCTTCCAGACCTTGACGACGCAGACCTGGCCGCGACCGAGCGCGCCACCGCGGCGGATCGTCGCGTCGGTGCCGTCGATCGCCTCGACGGCGAGCACGCTGCGCTCGCGCACCACGAGTGTCTGCCCGATGTCGAGGCGGCCGATCTCCTTCGCGAGTGGCCAGGCCCAGGCTACGTCGGCGAGCTGCGAAGGCGTCGGCACGACGCTGCCTAGCGCTCCCACCTCTGCCAGCAGATGCGGCGCATAGAGCGCTTGTGAGGGCACGCGAATGCCCTCGGCTTCGAGCGCGTCGCCGAGCGCGCGCAGGATCGAGTCGTCGCTGCGATCGCGCAGGCTGGCGATGAACGCCGCGCCCTGTGGGTCGAGACGGATCAGTTCGGAGCCGGCGTATAGATGCTCCTTCGGCACATTGCCGGCGACGACCGCTTCGAGCGCACCGGCCTCGCGCAACGCAGCGAAGAGCGCGCCGAGTTCGCCGAGTCGCACCCACTGCAATGCGTCGACCTCGCTTGCGAGCGCAGGATCGGCAAAGCCATGGAATGCGACCGCGACGACGCGTCGCCCCGCGCGGCGGGCGCCGCGCGCCACCTCGAAGGGCAGCCGCCCGGCCCCGGCGACGAGTCCCACCGTCGCGGCGGGCACTGCTGTCACGCTAGCGGCAGACGCCCCGGGTGGACGTCTCGATGAAGTGCAGCAGGCGCTCGACCTCGGGCGTTGCGCCGGCTTCCGCGCGCACGCGCGCGGTCGCGATCTCGAGGCGCAGCTTCGAAGCGAAGAGCAGATGGAAGGCGTGCTTCAGGTCCTGCATGGCCGCGTCCGTGAGACTCCGCCGCTGCAGCCCGACGCTGTTCATGCCGACCACGCGTGCATGATCGCCCGCAACCAACGCGAAGGGCGGCGCGTCCTTCGAGAGTTTCGAGTTGGCAGCGCTCATCACGCTCTCGCCGATGCGCGCATGTTGATGAACGCCGGTGTAGGCGCCGAGCACCGCGAAGTCTTCGATCGTCACGTGCCCCGCGAGTCCGCAGAAACTCGCGATGACCACGTGCGAGCCGATCTGGCAATCGTGCGCGATGTGCGCGCCGTTCATCACCATGTTGTCGTCGCCGAGACGCGTGACACCGCCGCCCTGGGGCGTGCCGCGATGGATCGTCACGCCTTCGCGGATCTGGTTGTCGGCACCGATCTCGAGCCGCGTGGGCTCGCCCGCGTACTTCTTGTCCTGCGGGTTGCCGCCGACCGCCGCGAACGGATGGATCTGCGTGCGCGCGCCGACCCACGTCGCGCCGGTCACGCTCACGTGGTTCGCCACCACCACGCCGGGCCCGCGCTCGACGCCCGGCCCGACGTACGAGAACGCCCCGATCGAGACGTCATCGGCCAGCTTGGCGCTGGGATCGATGACGGCGTGCGGGTGCACGCGCGGCAAGCGCGTCTAGCCCTTCTTGTTGAAGCGCTGCACCACCTGATCGGTGATGTCCAGCGCCTCTTTGCTGTAGACCACGCCTGGCGTATTGCGCTCGAGGATCAGCGTGTAGCCCTGCTCCTTGCCGAAATCGCTGACGATGCCGAGCAGCTTGTCGCGCAGCGGACCGACGAGTCGCTCGTAATCGATCTTGAACTGGCCCTCGAGTTCGGCGCCCTTGGACTTGAGGTCGTTCTGGATGTCCGCGAGGTCGAGCTGCTTCTTGCGAAGCGCGTCCTCCGAGAGCACGAAGCGCTTGCTCTGGATCTCTTCGGCGAGCGCCTTGCCCTTTTCGTACATCGGCTTCAGCTGGCCCTCGGCCTGCTTCTGTTTGCCCTGCAGTTCCTCACGGGCTTTCTTGCCCTGGTCGGTCGCGTTGATGGCCTGGTCGAGATCGACCACTCCGATCTTCACGTCTTCCGCGATGGCCGTGCCAGCGAACGCGAGAAATCCCACAGTCAGTGCCAAGATCCGGAACCTGGAAGCGAGCATCATTCCCTCCAGCGCGAAGACGGGTCTCCGCGCGCAATGAATCGTTGACTAGAGAGTCGAACCGCCGACCGAGAACTCGAAGGTGATGCTGTCTTCGACCGAGAGCTTGTCGAGCGGGAAGCCGACGAACGCCTCGAGCGGCCCGAACGGCGAGAACCACAGCACGCCGACACCGGTGCCGAAGCGCCACTCGGCGACATCGAATAGGAAATCGCCTTCGGCGAACGCGTTACCCATGTCCAAGAACAGGATGCCCACGAGCCCCAGCGATTCCGCGATCGGGAAGCGGTACTCGCCGGTCAGCGAGATGAACTGATTGCCACCGATCACGTCGGTCTCGTCGAGATCCTCGAAGTCTTTGATCTGCTTGTCGGTGAGGTCGTTGCACTTGCCGTTGTTGTTGCCCTGCGTGTTGATCGGGAAGGTGAAGTTGTTGTCGTCGGTGCAGATCGAGTTGCCGTTGAGGTCGTTCAGTCGGCCGACGGGCGTGTAGCGGCCTGCCTTGTCGGACGTGAACTGGAACGTCGTGTCGTAGAGGACCGCACGGCGCGGACCCACCGTGCGGGCCTTGAAGCCGCGCAGCTGGTACGTGCCGAGCCCGCCGAGGAAGTAGCGCTCGGTCAGCGGCAGCGTGAGATCTTCATCGATCTTGTTCAGCGTGCAGGTCTCGTCGTTCAGACAACCGAGCGGACCGCCGACGTCGAAGTCGGCAATGTCGTTGAACGGGAGCGCGTAGCCGAGACGCCCGGACAGAACGACCGACGAGCGATCGCGTAGCGGCAGCGGCAGCCACTTCGGAATCCCGTGATACCACGCAGCGCGCGCTTCGAAGCGCGCGAACTTCGAGAAGCCACCGAGGCCCGCGCCCTCGAGGTTCAGTCCGTACTCGTAGCCGGCAGTCGGCAACACGCGGTCGTTGCGGTGGTCGGCGCGAAACGAGATGCCGGCGAGGCTGGTCGTCGTCGCGTTCTGGAAGAACTCGCGGAAGATCAAGCTCGCCGCGGTCGCGTTCGAATTGGCGTCGATCTGGCGGTCCGTGAAGGAGTACCGCACGAAGCCGCGGTCGTTGTTGGCATCGTCGAGCGAGCGGCCCACCGACAAGTCGAGGCCGGTGGTGGTCTCGTCGAAATCCTGGTAGCTGAGGTCGGTGCGGTAGGCGCTTGCGGAGAAGCTGTACTCGGAGTCGAAGAGCCGGTGGTTCGTGAAGGTGGCGTAGAAGCGATCGCGCTGGCCGCCGATGTCCGCCGACAGGCGCAAGCCGTAGGCGCGGCCGAACAGGTTGTTCTGCGAAACGCTGCCCGACAGCACGAACGAATCGGCCGACGAGTAGCCAGCGCCAAAGGACAGCGAGCCGGTCGGCTTCTCGACCACCGCGACGTCGAGGTCGATCTGGTCGGGCTGATCGGTCTTCTTGTATTCGACGTTCACTTCTTCGAAGAAGCCGAGCGCGTCGAGGCGGAGCTTCGAGTTCCGCACCGAGCGCGCCGAATAAAGCTCGCCTTCGACCAGCTGCACTTCGCGGCGGATCACCCGATCGACGGTGCGCGTGTTGCCCGCGATCTCGACGTGGCGCACGAACTCGAGCGGGCCGCGCACGACGTCGAAGGTGACATCCACCGACTGGGCCGCATCGTCGGTGCGCGTGAGCGGATTGACCTGCGCATAGGTGAAGCCGCGATCCGCGTAGCGGCGGGTCACGCGTTCGGTGTCCTGGGTCAGGTGCGTGCGGTTGAACCACTCGTCCTTGGTGAGCTGGAGCTCCTCGCGAACCTGGTCCTTCTCGATGGTGTCGTCGCCCTTGAAATCGAGCTTGCCGACCTTGAAGCGCTGGCCCTCGGTGACCGGCACGGTGACGACGATCCCGTCGTCGACCGTCTCGACCTTCGGTTCGCCGACGTCGATGCGCAGATAGCCCGCGTCGCCGTATTTCTTCTCGACGCCTTGGAGATCCTGCATGAAGACGGGTTCGGCGTAGGTACCGGACTTGTCGAGGTACTTGGTGACGTAGGACCAGAAGCGCCACGGCTTGGTGCGCATGCCCTTGGTGAGCTCGCTCTGGTCGAAGTGCTCGTTGCCCTCGAAGACGATCTCGCGGAGCTTGAGCTTCTTGCCCTCGGTGACCTCGAAGTTCACCGCAACGGCGTCGTTCGGGAGCGGCTTGATCTCGTAGGCCACCGACGCCTTGTAGTACCCCTCGGCGCGGTAGAGCGCCTCGATGCGATCGCGGTTCTCGTAGAGCAGAGGAAGGTCGAGCGTGGCACCGGTGGTGAGCGTCAGCTGGTCGCGGATGCGGTCGCCTTCGATGGCGTCGTTGCCGGCGATCGTCACCTGCCGCACCACCGGGTTCTCGACGATCTCGAAGGCGAGGATGCGCCCGTTCGAACCGGCTTCGGAGCGAACCGTCACGTCCTTGAAGAAACCGAGCGCGTAGATCTGGCGCACGTCTTCGGCGACCTGCACGGAGCTGAAGCGATCGCCTGCCTTCGTGGTGATGCGGGCGCGGATCGCGTCGGCTTCGATGCGGCGGTTGCCGACGATGCGGATCTCGGCGATGCGTTCGCCCGCCTTGGCTGGCTCGAGGCCCGCGTTGACCAGGCGCTCGGCCGGAATCAGCTGGAACACCACCGTCACGCCGCCCTCGTCGCGCTCGGTGCCGGCCGTCGCGCTGGCGATACCGGGGATGCGCTTCAACTGGTCGAGATCTGCCTTCAGCGCGTCGCCGTCGTAGGGGCGTCCCGGCTGGGTGCGCAGCTCGCCGCGCACGCGCGCCTCGTCGATCTGCGCCGGACCCTCGAAGCGCACCTTCGCGATGCGACCCGTCACCGCGGTCTCGCCCGACACGATCTCGAGTACGCGATCGCCGAGTTCGCCGACGCGCTCCAGCAATTCCGGATCCCCGTTGGCGGTGAAGACCATCGTTCGGGTCGGGACGCGCTCGCCCGCCGGGGCGACGCGCACGTCGAGACTGTACGAGCCGGCGA
The DNA here is from genome assembly GCA_031362725.1 of Deltaproteobacteria bacterium. Lineage (GTDB taxonomy): Bacteria > Myxococcota_A > UBA9160 > UBA9160 > PR03 > PR03. Next base: position 5,350 of record JANLTC010000113.1, read on the forward strand.
GTTCCGTGACGCTGCCCTGCACGACCCACTCGGCGCCGACCTCGCGTGCGAGCTTGCGGAGGAGCTCGTCGCTGCGCTCGCCGGCCACGTGCGCGATCAGCGCTTCGCGCACCACGACGGTGTCGACCACGTCGACCTTGCCGCTGGCCTCGAGGCGCTCGGTCAGCTCGTCGGCGATCGAGGTCTCGAGGTGCGCGAGCGACCGGGCGCTGTGCACCTGGAACGGCAGCACTGCCACCAGCACCTTGATCGCCGCCGGGCCCTGCGCACGCGCCGGCTGCGCGACCGCAAGGAACAGCAGCGCGAGCACGAGGCTCGCGGCGTAGGAACCTGCGCGCCGCCGCATGGCGCGCGGCGCAGGGCCCCCCTGGTCATCAAGCGTGGCGCGAAGTGCTTGGCCCTCGGCGTGCTGAGCTTGGGCGCGCAATCGCTTCCTCCGGTTCGACGCATCGTCGCTTCTGGTCGGCAGGTTCGGGTTCGCGAGGGGGGAGGATCGGCGCCGCATTTTAGGCGGGGGGGTTTTCGTCGGCAACCCCGAACGCCCGGGTTTTTTCAAGCCTTGACGCAGAGTTATCGCGTCTTCGTCACATCCGAGTCGGACCCGCCGCAACCAGCACGCCGGCTTCCATCAAAAGTGTGCGGCCGAGCCGCGACGCGAGCCGCTCGTTGTGCGTGACGACCACCAGCGCAGTCCCACGCGTCCGGTTCATCTCGAGCAGCAGCTCACCGATGCGCCCGCCGGTCGCCGGATCGAGGTTGCCGGTGGGCTCGTCGGCCAACACCAGCGTCGGATCGAGCACGAGGGCGCGCGCGAGCGCGACGCGCTGGCGCTCGCCACCGGAGAGCTTGCCGACGCGATGGTCGAGCCGCTCGGCGAGTTCGACTTCGCACAAAATGCTGGCAGCGCGCTCGCGCATCTCGGCAAAGCCGAGCCCGCGCAGCAGCCCGGGCATCATCACGTTCTCGACCGCGCTGAACTCGGGTAGCAAGTGGTGGAATTGGAAGACGAAGCCGAGCGCGCGGTTGCGAAACTCGGCCAGCGCGTCGCTCTGCTTGGCGAACAGATCTTCGCCGCGGAAATGCACCGAGCCGGCCGTCGGGCGATCGAGTCCGCCGAGCACGTGCAGGAAGGTCGACTTGCCGATCCCCGACTGGCCGACGATCGCAACGCGGTCGCCGGCCTCGAGCGTGAAGTCGATCCCGCGCAGCACCTCGATCTCGCGCTCGCCGGACGTAAAGCGCTTCCACAGCCCCTTCACCTCGACGAGCGGAACGCTCGCCGCAGCGGCCTTGACGACCCGATGATCCGGAGGGCTGGCGCGGCGATGATCCGGAGGGCTGGCGCGGTCACTCATATCGGAGTGCCTCCACCGGATCGAGTCGCGCGCCTTGTCTCGAAGGAATCCACGTCCCGCCGAGTGCCAGCGCCATCGCGATGCCGACCACGGCCGCGATCTGCACGACATCGAGCTGCGCCGGCAATTGCGAGATGCCCTGATAGACCGACGCCGGCAGCGCATCGATGCCGAACAGATCTTCGACGCGATGCTGGATCCAATCGAGCCGCGTCGTGACGGCGATCCCGGTGACGACGCCGATCGCCGTGCCGGTGAGCCCGATCAGCGCGCCCTCGATTGCGAAGATGCGCTCGATCGCGGCATCGCGCGCGCCCATTGCTTTGAGGATCGCGATGTCGCTCGACTTCTCCATGATCATCATGATCAGCGTCACGACGATCGCGAAGGCCGCCACCACCATGATCATCGTCAGCAGCACGAACATCATCACGCGTTCGGTCTTCAGCGCCTGGAAGAAGGCCGGGAAGAACTCCTTCCAATCCCGCGTGAAATACGGGAAGCCGAGTTCCGCCTGGACCTGATCGGCGACGCGCGCGGATCGGTAGTAGTCGACGGTACGCACCTCGATGCCGTCCACCACGTCGGCCTCGCGCTTGAACTCCTGCGCGGCGTGCAGGTTCGTATACGTGACGATCTCGTCGCCCTGAAACAGGCTTGAGCGGAAGATGCCCGCGACCTGGAAACGCATCAGCCGCGGTGCGGTACCGAGCGGTGTCGGCGGTCCGCCAAACGGCGAGATCAGCAGCAGCGGATCGCCGACGCCGACACCGAGCGCACCCGCCAACTCGTCGCCGACGATGATGCCCGGATCCGGCGATTCGCCGGCAGCGGCAGGCGGCGGGATCAGCGCTTCGAGCGCGCCCGAGATCAGATCCTTGCGCAAATCGGTGACGTCGCCGACGCGCGCCGGGTCGATGCCCTGCAGCCGCACACCCACGATCTCGCCGCCGTTGCCTCGCACCATTCCCTCGGCGCGCACGAACGGCGAGCCCGCGACCACATCCGGCTGCGCCAGCACGCGTTCGAGCAATGCCGGATAGTCGCCGAACGGGCCGATCCCGCTCTGCACGGTGAAATGCGCGCGATTGCCGATGATCTCCTCGCGCCAAGTGCGCTCGAAGCCGTTCATCACCGACAGCACCGTGATGATCAGCCACACCCCCGCCGCGACACCCGCGACGCAGATTCCGGTGATCACCGAAATGAAGGTCTGGCGCCGCTTCGCAATCAGGTAGCGCGACGCGATGAACCACTCCGCGCTGCCGCGCAGATCGAGGAAGCCCGCGAGCGCGAGCGGCGCGATGCCGAGCAGGACGACCGCTGCGAGCACCCCGAGCAGCGCGCGGCCGACGTCGCTGAGCGTGCTGCGCGCGACCAGATCGAGCGACGCGAGCGACGGCACGAAGGCCACGAGCGCCACGCCGACGACGAGCATCGACACCCCGGTGCGCGCGAGCGTGCGCCGCGACAAGAAGCGCAGCGCCAGCCGGGCTGCGACGGTCGCGATCGCGACCAGTGCGAGCGCCGTGCCGAGCGCTAGCGGCAACGCGCGGAGCAGCCCTGCGCCCCGTTCGAGCACACCCGGCACTTCGACGTCGATCGCGACGAAGGTGAGTGCGCCCGTCGCGAGCGCCATCGCGAGCAGCACGCTGCGCGTCCGTCGTACCTGCCGCGCGAAGCGCTCGAGCACCACCACGGCGGCGCCGATGAACATCGCGGCGAGCAGCACAAGACCCGCGACGAGCAATACGATGAACGCCAGCGCGGCCGCACCACCCGTGGCGCCCGCCACTTCCCAGATGCGCGCCGCGAATCCCGCCATCACGACGAGGACTCCGCGCCGGCGCGCATGTACGGGAATAGCAGCACTTCCCGCAGGTGCGCGGCGTCGCAGAGCAGCATCACGACGCGGTCGATCCCGACACCGAGTCCGCCCGTCGGGGGCATGCCGTGTTCCATCGCGAGCAGGAAGTCCTCGTCGAGCGGCTGCGTCTCTTCGTCGCCAGCCGCCTTCGCGATGCGCTGCTCCTCGAAGCGACCGCGCTGGTCCGCGGGGTCGTTGAGCTCGCTGAAGGCATTCGCGATCTCCATGCCGCCGATGAACAGCTCGAAGCGTTCGACCAGGCGCGGATCCTCGCTGCTGCGTTTCGCCAGCGGCGACAGCTCCACCGGATAGTCCGTCACGAAGGTGGGCTGCACGAGTGTGGGCTCGACGTGCTCGCTGAACAGGCGGTCGACGAGCTGGCCCCAGGTCGGCGCGTCGCCCGCGTCGAGGCCCTTCTCGAGTACACGCGCGCGCAACGCCGCGAAATCGGCCGCGGCGAGCACGTCGACTCCGCAGCGATCGAGGATGCCATCACGGATCGCGACGCGCGGCCAATCTCCACCGAACTCGATCGGCTGCTCGCGATGCGTGACGAGCGTTGCGCCCGTCACCGCAGCGACGATGTGCTGCAACATCGCCTGCACCAGCTCCATCATGTCGCGGTAGTCGGCGTAGGCCTGGTAGCACTCCATCATCGTGAACTCGGGATTGTGTTTGCGCGACACGCCCTCGTTGCGGAAGTTGTGACCGACCTCGTAGACGCGATCGAGCCCGCCGATCACCAGCCGCTTCAGGTACAGCTCGTCCGAGATGCGCAGGTAGACGTCCTGGTCGTAGACGTCGTAGTGCGTGATGAATGGCCGCGCCGACGCGCCGCCGTAGAGCGGCTGCAGCACGGGCGTTTCCACCTCGAGGAAGTCGCGACCATCGAGGAATGCGCGCAGCGCGGTGATCGCGCGGGAGCGCGTCACCGCAGCGCGACGCGCGTCCGGGTTGGTGAGCAGATCGAGGTAACGCTGGCGGTAGCGCGCCTCGACGTCGACGAGCCCGTGCCACTTCTCGGGCAGCGGGTGCAGACACTTCGCAACGACGGCGAGCGCGCGTGCGCCGACCGTCAGCTCGCCGGTTCGCGTGCGCCACAGCTGGCCCTCGGCGCGCACGAAGTCGCCGACGTCGACGAGCGGCAGCAGCGCCAACACGTCGGGGGCGAGTTCCGGCTTGCGGAAACTGGCCTGCAGCTGCACGCCGTCTTCGATCAGCGTCATGAAGACCAGCTTGCCGAACGAGCGGATTGCCAACACGCGGCCAGCGACGGCGACCTGCACGGCGGCGGCGTCGAGCGAGGCTTCGTCGTCCGCGTCGTGGCGGCGGCGCAGTTCGACGAGTCGCAGCAGCGGCCCGACCCGCGCCGGGTACGGATCGACGCCCGCGGCACGCAGCGCCGCCAATCGTTCGGCGCGCACCTTGCGCTCGCTCTCGCTCACGACGTTCCTCCGCCGGGCTTCGCCGCCCGCTGCAACAACACCGCGCGCATGAAGCGATCGAGGTCACCGTCGAGTACGGCCATCGCATTGCCGATCTCGAGATCGGTCCGATGATCCTTCACGCGCTGCGACGGATGCAGCGTGTAGGAGCGGATCTGCGAGCCGAAGCCGATCTCCTTCTTCTCGCCAGCCAGCGACGCCATCTTCGCCTCGTGTTCGAGTCGCGCGCGCTCCCAGAGCCGGGCCCGCAACACCTTCATCGCGAACGAGCGGTTCTTGTGCTGCGAGCGCTCATTCTGACACTGCACCACGATGCCGGTGGGAATGTGCGTGATGCGCACCGCCGAGTCGGTCTTGTTGACGTGCTGGCCACCCTTGCCGCCGGCGCGGTACGTGTCGACACGCAGATCCTTCTCTTCGTCGATCTCGACTTCGGCTGCGTCGTCGAGTTCAGGCAACACCGAGACGCTCGCGAATGCGGTGTGGCGGCGATGCTGCGCGTCGAACGGCGAGATCCGCACCAGGCGGTGCACGCCCTCCTCGGTCTTCAGGTGGCCGTACGCATAGTCACCCGAGATCAGCAGCGTGCTGCCGCGCAGGCCCGCTTCCTCGCCGTCCTGGTGGTCGAGTTCCTCGATCTTCATGCCGTGCGCCTCGGCCCATCGCAAGTACATCCGCAGCATCATCTCGGCCCAGTCGCAGGCGTCGGTGCCGCCGGCGCCAGAGTTGATCGAGACGATCGCGTTGCCGCGGTCGTGCTCGCCGCCGAGCAGTAGCCGTAGCTCCGCGGCGTCGAGCTCCGTCTGCACCGCGTCGAGCTTTTCGCCACCCTCGCGCAGCGTCGCTAGATCGCCCTCTTGCTGCCCGAGTTCGATCAGCACCGACGCATCGTCGAGTTGGGTGGCGGCCGCATCGAAGAGCCCGAGTTGTCGCTCGATGCCGCCCTTCTCGCGCAGGATGCGCTCGGCGCGCTCGCGATCGTTCCAAAGGTCCGGCGCAGCGCTATCGGCGTCCAGTTCGTTCAGCCTGCCGCGCAATCCGGCGACGTCAAAGACGCCCCCGGAGCTCACCCAAGCGATCGCGCAAACAGCGCAACCGTTCGGCCAGCTCGGCGGACAGGAAGGGATCCGGTTGGGCTTGATCGCTCATCGCCTAGTTCCTCCGCCGCATGAGACCCACAGCGGCGAGCGTCACGATGCCTACCGACGCAGAGAACGGCAACCAGTCGCCGTGTCGCGCGTAGAAAGACGCGCCCGCGCGCAGCGGAATGTCGGCGACGAGTAGCGTCTGTTCGAAAAGCTTCGTCTGCATGCGCACGCGACCGCGGTCGTCGATCATGGCCGACACGCCGGTGTTGGCGGCGCGCGCCGCCCAAACCCGGTTCTCGGCCGCACGCACCGCCGTCATGACCAGGAACTGATAGGGCGCCCCGGTGCGCCCGTACCAGGCGTCGTTCGTGATCGCGAGGAGCACTTGGCCTCCCTCGCTCACGAACCGACCTACGAGGTTTGGGAAAAGCAGTTCATAGCAGATCGGTACGCCCGCCGTGAGCGTCGCGCCGCTCGGTAGCGGGATCGCGATGGCGCGCGGCGAGCGACCCGGTGACACGTCGGTCGTCGCAGCGCCGCGTGCGATCGCCGACACGAAGCGGCCGAGCCAGTCGCGCATTGGGACGTATTCGCCGAACGGCACGAGATGGGTCTTGTCGTAGCGATCGACGATGCGCCCGTCCGGCGTGATCACGAAGGCGCTGTCGTAGTAGCGCACGCCGCCCGCAGCGATCCGCTCGGTGCCCACCGCGCCGACGACGAGCGTGGCGTTGGTCTCGATCGCGAGCGCGCCGAGGCGCAGCGCGATGTCGTCGTTCCAATCCGGCGAGTCGGGCACCGCCGTCTCGGGCCACAGCACCAGCTGCGCGCCCTGCTCCGCCGCCTTGCGGGTCAGCATTTCGTAGTCCGAAAGCGTGCGTTCGGCCCACGCGGGACTCCACTTCACAGCCTGGTCGACATTGCCCTGGATGGTCGCGACGCGAACGCTACCGGCCGTCGCGGCTGGTTGGAGAACGCGATCGAGGACACCGAGCGCGTGCAACACGGCGACCGCCAGGAACGCGACGAGCGGCGCACGCCGACGCCGCTCACCGCTCACGAAGGCGGCGAGCGCGGCGCTGCCCAGCACCGTCGCAAGACTGAGTCCCCAGACGCCGGTCCATGGCGCGATCCCGAGCAGCGACGCGTTCTGGTGCTGGGCGTAGCCGATCAGCGCCCACGGGAAGCCCGTCAACACGAAGCCGCGCGCCCACTCGAGCGCGACCCACAGTGCCGCCGCGACGAACGGCGACGCCATTCCCGCGGCGCCGAAGCCGCTCCACGCGGCTCCGAACACCGCGAAGAACAGGGCCGGATAGAGCGCAAGAGCAATCGGCGCAAGAACGCCCACCAGAACCGGGGCGTCGCCGTAGTGAACGGTCGCGACGTAGATCCAATGAAACACCAACGCGTGCGCGGCGAGGCCCGCGAAGAACGCCCGCACGGCCGCCGCGCGCGGCGCAAGCCCACGCAAACCGAGAATCAGCAATGCCGGTGCGAGCCAGGCCGCGCCAAGGCCGAGATCGAAGGTGACGTCGCCGAAGCGCTGCGGGAACGCCAGCGCGAACACGACGACGAAAGAGCCGAGCAAGGCCGCGCGACGGCGTTCCGTCACGCACGGACCGCGTGCCAGAGGCGTCGCTCTTCGGCGCGCATCCGGCGCGCTTCGTCGCTCTGCTCGTGGTCGTGACCGAGCAGGTGCAGCACGCCGTGGATCATCAGCTTGGCGAGTTCGTCGTCGAGAGCGCGTCGCGCGCGACGTGCCTGGCGTGCGGCCTGCTCGATGTCGATCACGACGTCACCGAGCAGCGCGCCCCGGTACTCGCTGTGGGCGCCTTCGAGCAGCGAGAACGAGAGCACGTCGGTGGCGCCGCGCTTGCCGCGGTGGCGTTCGTTCAGCTCCGCCATCGCGACGTCACCGACGAGCGCGAGCGAGAGCTCGGCGCTCGCCGGCGCGACCTCGCGCAGCACGCGACGCGCGCGGCGCGCCAGCAGCCGACGATCGCACGCCACCGCCACGAGCCCGCGCGGGGGGCCCGAGAGCCGCAGCGTCATCGCTCTTCGGGACGACGAGCCGCGGCCTGATGAGCTTCGCTCGCCTGCGGCTCGGTCCGCGCGTCGCGACCGTTGGCCGCGCCGCGACCCTGATGGGCTTCGCTCGCCTGCGGCTCACTGCGCGCGTCGCGACCGTTGGCCGCGCCGCTTGCGCGGTCATAAGCGCGGATGATGCTCTGCACCAACGGGTGGCGAACCACGTCGGCATCGGTGAAGCGCATGAAGCCGATGCCCTCGACCCCGGCGAGCACGTGAGACGCCTCGACGAGTCCACTGATCTTCTCGGGCGGAAGGTCGATCTGCGTGGTGTCGCCCGTCACGACCGCCTTCGAGTCGAAGCCGAGGCGGGTCAGGAACATCTTCATCTGCTCGCTGGTCGTGTTCTGTGCCTCGTCGAGGATCACGAACGAATCGTTCAACGTGCGGCCGCGCATGAATGCGAGCGGCGCCACCTCGATCACACCGCGCTCGATCAGCTGTTCCGCTTTATCGAACGGCATCATGTCGTGGAGCGCGTCGTAGAGTGGCCGCAGGTACGGATTCACCTTCTCGGCGAGCGTGCCCGGCAGGAAACCGAGCCGCTCGCCCGCTTCGACGGCCGGTCGCGCGAGGATCACGCGCGATACTTCGCGGCGATTCAGCGCCGCGACTGCGCACGCCATCGCCAGATACGTCTTGCCCGTCCCAGCGGGTCCGATCGCGAACACCATGTCGTGGTCGCGAATCAATTCGACGTAGCGGCGCTGCGACAAGTTCTTTGCGAGCACGCGACGCCGCGTGCTGGTGTCACCGAGAACGTCCTCGTAGACATCGTGCAGCTCGACGTCGGGACGGCCGGAGGCGAGGCGCGCGATCGACGCCACGTCGCGTGCGTGGAATGGATGGCCGGCGCGCAGCCGGCCGTACAACTCTTCGAGCACCTTGCGCGCCGCCGCGACCTGCACCGGATCACCGATCAGACGCACCTCGTTGCCGCGCGCGCGCACGTCGATGCCGAGTTCCTGCTCGAGGATGCGCAGCGTGCGCTCGCCGTCGCCGTAGAGTTCGGCGGCCATCCGATTGTCGTCGAAGATCAGGGTCTGCCGGGTACTGGCATCGCTCGGAGCGTCGGATCGGTTCTCGGCGTGCTGCAGCGGCTTGGAGTCGGCCAGGGACGTCTCCCGATGCGAGTTCAGCGATTCTGTCGACTGCGGGCCTCGGCATCGACGCGAGGTGAGCGGTCGGGCGCGAGGACGATGGGCCCCTCTTTGCTTGCGCCGGCATAGTAGGCGCCGCGCTCCGCGGGCGTCAACGCGCCGGAGCCCTGCTCGGCCCACGCAGCGACGCTTTCGACGCCATCGGGCCAGTGACCTTCTGCTGCGCGATACGCGAGGAAGAGCGCGCGAACATGCTGCGTCGAGAAGCGCGTGCGCGCCCGTTCGAGCGGGTCGCGCCCGATGTCGAAGCCATCCGGGTTCGCTCCCGAGCGAACGAGCCCGGCGGCCGCGATCGCAGCGAGCAACGCGAACGGCGCCAACATCGCGACCCAGCGACGCCTCGCGGAACTCGCATCGGGTCCCGCGCGGCGCATCTCGGCGGCACTGCGTACCGGCATCGGCTCGATCCAGCCAGCACGTGCGAGTTGCACGAGAATCCGCATCGCGCCGAAGCTGCCGAGGCGGGACAGATCGACCACACGCCGCACGCTGGCGCGACCATCGACCAACAGGAAGACGCGCTCTGCCTCGATCGGCGACGGCATCGTGCGACCGGCCGGTGAGTGGCGGTACTCCTCGATGCTGCCGCGGCGCCGGAACACGACCGTCTCGGCTGGCGCCTCGTCGGTGAAGGCGTGCCACTCGTCGACCATGCGCAGGCCGTCCATCAGGACCTGCTCGGCGCCGAGCAACGACTCGGCCGGTCGATCGTGCAGGACCGGCTGCGCAACGAAGCGAAACGAGCCGTCCACCCAGCGCAACAGCTCGAAGATCGTCTCGCGCGTGAGCAGATCCTCGACGTCGCGCAGCGACTCCGCGCTCAGCAAACCCTCCCCGACGAGGTGCTGCGCGATCGGCAGCGACGCGTCGTGTGTCGCCTCGATCGCGGCGACGCGGTCACGCGGAACCAGTCCGCAACGTACGATCATCTCGCAGAGTGCCTCGTCGACGCGCGTGGCAACGGGCGCTGCAGCAACCACTCCGCCCGAGTCGAAACGCAGCGTCACTTCGCCCTTCTGGCCGCGCACCTCGAGCACGCCGGTCTTCCGCTGCTGGCCGATCAGCTGGAACACCTCGCCCATTCCAAAATCGCGAAGATTGCCGTGCAGCGCGACCGTCATGCGCGGCTCCGCCGTTCGAGCCGCGCGGACCACAGCGCGATCGCAGCGTAGATCATTACACAGAGCGCCGTCGCAATACCGAAAGCGATCTCCGCTGCGCCGCCGACTCGGGCCGGATCGGGCACGACCGCATCCGCGCCGAAACCGAACACCACCGCGCCGGCCACGCAGAACGTGGCGATCATCCCGAGCGCCGGACGTCGTGCTGAGCGACCCGCAAGACCGGGCAACAGTGTGCCGAGTGCGTTCGCCGCGAGCACCCGACGCGCGCGCGTTCCGTTCGATCGTGGCTCCCAGACGGCGGCAGCGCGCATCTCGATGTGGCGGATGCGGCAGGTCTCGCAGCGTGGTTCGGCGACGACCCCGATTCGAAGCGCCTCGGGAGCGGTGCCACAGCGACGACACAGACGCGTGCCGCAGTCGAGGCAAGTCGCCGACGATTCGAATCTGCGGCCGAGCGCCGTACCGAGCGCGGCAACCAATGCAAAGGCGAGCGCGGCGAGCCATGAGGAGCGCCCCAGCCAACCGGGCGCGAACGGAGCGCGCAGCCGATCGGCGGCAGCCCGCGCATCGCTGCGGGCGAGGCGGTCGTACAGGCGCTGTCGGGGCATCGGCACGTCGGCGACGTAGCCACTGCGATAGCGCGCCAGCCGAGCCGTCAGTTCACTCACCGCGTCCGGATCGAGAGATTGCGCGGCCGCCAGCGCGCGCGCGTGCTGCTCGACGTCGATCGCGCGCCCGTGCGCTTGCGAGAGATTGAACCAGAGCAGCGCCGTCGGCTCGGAGGCGATTGCGCGACGATAGAGTTCGACGGCCTCGTTCGGAACGCCGAGTCCGATCTTCGTGCTTGCGGCGCTCGCGAGCACGACCGGATCGTTGGGATCGCGTGTCAGCAGCGCACCGAAACGCGCGTCTGCGTCGGCGAGATCGCCGGAGCGCCGAGCCCATTGGGCGAGCGCATACATCGCGAGAGGATCGTCGCTCTCGACGACGGATCCGGACCTCGGATCGGACGCGGCCCGCGTGAGACGCAGCGCATCGACGGGATCGATTGTGCCTGCTTCCGCGGCGACCGCCGCCGCGACGATCGGGTCGGCGCCGATCGCGGCGAGCCGCGCGCCCGCGAACGTCGCTACGGGATGGATCGCAGCGACGAACAGCAGCGCGGCACAGGCGAGTGCGATCCGCTGGTTACGGGTGCTGTGCCACCACCCGACGGCCAGCAGCGCGAGCGCCACGCCCGCCACGCCTTCGCCGAGCGCCGCGGGCAGCAACACCAGCGCGGCCAGGAGCGCCATGCGCGAAAACTCCGGCATCGATGGCTCGAGGCGATCTCCGAGGTCGTGCGCTGCATGCGACGCCGACGCCAGACCACGCGCGCCTAGATACAGCAACGCGCCACCCGCGAGCGCGAGAAGCGTCAGCACGCCGCCGGTGGCACCGAGCCAGAGCGAACCGTCGACACTGCGCGGGAGCGCCGCGATCGCGTCGATCGCCGACGAGGTGGCGGCTCCAAAGGAACCCGACGCGAAGCGCGCGCGCGCGAGCGCAGCATGGGCGGCCGGCAGATCGGGCGCGAGGAGCACGGCTGCTTCGGCGCGTTCCTTGAAGCTGCCGAGGTCCTTGCCGCCGAACACCAGCGCGCGTGCGAACGCGTCGACGCTCTCGAGCCCCACCTCGTTCGCCACCGCGCGGGTTCGCTCGGCGCGATCGAGGAGTTCGCGTGAGCCGCTGCTCCAGGCGCGCTCGACGGGGTCGATCACAGGACCCGGAAGCCGACGCACCGGCTGCAGCGGGTCCAGCGTCGGGATCGGATCGATCGCCGCAAGCGGCTCGGGAGACGGCGGCGCTGGCATGAAGGGCACGGTCGTCGACTCGACGCTGGTGGACTCCTCCCCAGCCATGGAAGGGCCAGGCAAGCCCAAAGCCAGGATCGACGCGATCCATAGCGGGTGGATCCCGCGTGCCAGGCGCTGCCAGGTCACAAACTGCCCTCCCCGGGCGTGCCCCGCGACTGGCAGACCCGTCCACACGCGTGTATCGGCGAGCGCCCGCGGAGAGTTGATTCGGAAGACCCACGGCGAGGAACTTCGAACGGAGGCAACGCGACCGGCCGAGACCCTGGCGACCCCGGTGGGCTCCGCCTATGTTGCCGACCCCTCGACGCCTTCGGAGGTCGTTTGGCCCGTCACAAGTCTGCACAGAAGCGAGCCCGTCAGGACGTGAAGCGCCGCGAGCGCAATCGCACGATCCGCACTCGAACCCGCGGGGTCGTCAAGGCGCTCCGGTCTGAGATCGAAACTGCTGGCGTTGCGCTCGAAGAGAAACTCCGGAGCGCCGAAGGTGCGCTCCGCCGCGCCGCCGCGAAGGGCGTGATTCCGAAGCGCCGCGCCAGCCGCCAGGTCTCCCGGCTCGCCAAGGCCGCGAACCGCGCCAAGGCGAAGTGAGCCCGACCCCCGCGCCAGCCGCCAACAACGGTCTGGCGGAACGGTATGCCACCACACCGCGCATGTGGCTTGGCCACGACGGGATCCAGCCTGGATCCGCCTGCTAGGCGGCGAGCCCCATCACGAGGCGCTCGAGCGCCAACACCGGCGGCAGCGATCCCTGACCCTTCAGCGCCTCATCCGTATCGTGGATTGCGCGCAGGCAGATCTGCAGACGCACCGGAGCGTAGCGACGCGCTTGGCTCTCGAGTTTGCGCTGCACGAACGGCGGCGCTGCAACCACACCACCGGTACGGAGTCGCAGCAGCTTTCGAAAGTGACTCGCCAGCGCGCCGAGCACGACCGGCGGCGCAGCACCCGCGCCGAGGACCTTGCCCAGCACCGCGAGCGCATCGCCCGCGCGGCCCTCGCCGATCGCGTCGGTGAGATCCCAGACCGGTTCCTCGGCGAGGTCGGCGGCCGACGCCGCGACGTGCTTCGCGCTGATCTTGCGCCCGGGGCCCGCCAGCAGCGAGGCCTTCTCCAACTCGCTTCGTAGACCGATCAGATTGGCGCCGACACGCTCGACGAGCTGTTCCGCGGCGCCCGCATCGAGCGAGAGGCCGAACTTCTTCGCGTCGCGCTTCACGAATGCCACCAGCTCACGCGCAGTACGCGGCGCTTCGCACTCGACCACTGCGTCGCCGAAGGCACGCACCCACGAGGTGCGCCGATCGATCGAGGTCGCGGTCACCATCAGCACGGCTGGCGCGTCCGCTCCGAACGCTCGGACGAGGCCCGGCAGTGCCTCGCAGACGGCCTTCCAGGTACCGCGCCCACCGGCCGGTTCGCGTAGCCAGACGAGCCGACGCGCGGCGAAGACCGGGAGCATCCGAAGTGCGTCCCCCAGCGCGCCGGGACTCACGGCATCGCCCTCGAAGCGGTCGAAGTTGAAGTCGGCGGGCGCGTCGCCGAGTACGCCACGCTTCAGTGCCGCCAGCGACTCATCGCGCAGCAGCGCTTCCGCGCCCGCAACCAGATAGGCGCTTCGCACGCGGCCCGTGTCGAGTTCCTGTTGGAGCGCGTCGGGCGTCAACGCGAGAGCCGGTCGGACAGGAACTCGCGCGTGCGCTCGGCCAACACGGAGGACACGCGCCGCAGCGCCTCCGCGCGGTTCTTGCGTTCGGCTTCGACATCGGAGCTGGTCAGATACAACTCCCACTCGTGCAGTGCGCTCGACGGCAGCACGAGGACGCTTCCGTCGCTGCGCGTGGCGGTCAGTGAAAGGCTCAACTCCACCTGGTATTCGAGCCCGAACGCGACGGACGAGAAACTGCGTGCCGTCGTCTGCAGTTCGAGGACCACACCCGACAGAACCAGATCCGCGTGGGCTGGGTCCGCGACGACCACCGCGCCACCGCCGCGCTGGAACTCGCGTCGCAACGCCTCGGTGACCATCATCTCGATGCCGGGCTCGAACGAGTGATTCGCGAGAGTCGGCACCGCGACGCGGTGAACCGGACCGAGCGCAGTGTCCGTGCGAACGACGTGATACCCGCCGCAGCCCCAGATTCCCAGAACGGCGAGCGAGGCGAGGGCCAGGGCTGTCAGACCAGGAACGCGTGCGCGCAGCATCGGCGCGCACCTATAGCAGAGGGCGTCAGAGCTGGAAGCGCCGGACGTGCGAACGCATCGCTTCGGCAGCGTCGCGCAGTTCGCCGGACGCATGCGCCATCTGGCCCGCGGACGTGTGATTCGCACGCGCCTGACCCGAGACGATCGTCATGAACTGGGCCGCCAACTGACACGCCGAGGCCTGACCCTGGAGCGCCAGATGGATCTCCTCGACCGCGACGCGTACGACCTCGACACCCGACCGGATCTGGTTGCCGCCGCGCGCCTGCTCTTCGGTCGTTCGGTGGACCTGCTGGGAGACGTCGCGCATCGCCGTGGTGCCGCGCAACACGACCTCGTGCCCCTGCTCCTGCTCCTGCATCGCGTTGCGCAGCTGCTCGACGCCCGAACGAACGCGCTCCATCAGGGTCTGCACGTGAGCGGCGGCGCTCGCCTGCTGCTGCACCGCGTAGACGATCTCGGCGATCCGTGAACCGCTCTCGCGCGCGGTACGTGTGATCACCTCGAGCGACTCGCCCGCCTCCGCCGAGCGCTCGACGCCCGCCCAGACGCTCTCGGTGCCGCGTTCGATCGCCGCCGTCGCGGCGACGCTTTCCTTCTGCACCGCGCGGATCAGCGCGCCGATCTCCTTGGTGCTCGCCATGACGCGGTCGGCGAGTTCCTTGATCTCATCGGCGACCACCGAGAACGCGCGCCCGTGTTCGCCGGCCTGTGCGGCGATGATGGCGGCATTGAGCGCCAGCAGATTGGTCTCGTCGGCGACATCATCGATCACGTTGACGATCGCGCCGATCTCGTTGGCCCGTTCGCCGAGGCCGCGAATCACCTTCTCGGCGACGTCCGTGGCGTCGCGAATCGCCTCCATGCCGGCGATCGTCTGCTGAACCTTCTCGCGTCCGCCTTCGGCCACCGCAACGACCTGCGCCGAGAGTCGCGCCGTTTCGCTGGCATTGGCATCGACGTCACGCATCGACCCCGCCATCTGCGAGATCGACGATTGCGTGTCGACGGCCGCTTCCGAGAGGCCTTCGACGTGGCGTCCCATCTCGGCGACGCCGCGGATCATCTCCTCGATCGAACTCGAGACCTCTTCGACACGCGTGGACAGGACCGACGCGGTCTGACTCAGCTCGTCGCCGGCCGCGCCCATCTGCAGGATCGAACTCGACGACTCTTCGACGGAAGCCGAGAGCGCCTGCGCCGAGCCGGTGATGCCAGTGACACGCTCGCGGATCGCTGCGGTGGATTCGCTGGCTTGCACGATGCCGCGTTCCTGCTCGCCCGCCCCTTCCGCAACCGCGCCCCCGACCGCCGCGAGTTGCCCGGCGGCATCTTCGACCCGATCCGCCGAGTCCGCGACGCGGCGCACCGTTTCGCGAAGTGCCTGACGCATGCGATCGAATCCACGCGCGAGATCGCCGAGTTCGTCCTCGGATTCGAAGACTTCGGCGCGCGTGAGATCGCCGCCCGCGATCCGCTCTGCCTCGGCGCGCAGCGCGCGGATCGCGCGCGCCAGATCGCGTGCGACGATTCGTGCGGCCGCACAGGCAATCAGCAGCGAGAGCGCGAAGAGCCCGTACATCTCGGGGGCAACGCCCGCGAGCTGCGAGATCGCGGAGCGCGACAACATCGTGACGATCACGCGATCGCCGCGTCCGTTGCGCTGCCAGGCGTAGAACTCATCCCTGCTGGCGCCCATCCCGGTTGCACCCGTCGCGCGCGCGAACGCCGCCATCGGATCGCCGACGCGCGTCGCATCGCTCTGTGCGTAGGTCCGCCCGGTCTCCGGATCGATCAGCCACCAGGCGCCACCGAGCGACACGAAGGGAGCGTGCAGCGACGACGCGAGGTTCTCGGGTTCGTCGCTGTCGAGCCATTCGCGCTGCTGGGCGTGAACGAACTCGCCCGCCAGGATCCCGACCTGGCGCTGCACGACGAGCATCATCACGACGATCGGAACGACCGTCGTGAGCAGCACGGTGCCCTGGAGCTTCCAGACGAGCGGCAGCCGGCGCACGACGCTCTCGCGCAGATCGGGATCTTCGATGCTGCGGGCGAGTCGCGCGCGCAGCGGCTCGACCTCGCGCTTGAACAGGAAGGCGACCGACGGACTCGACACCGCTCCGCCGAGTGCCCCAGCGGCACAGAGCGAGAGGACGTCGAACCACGTGACGCCGGGCGCGAGGACCTTCATCGACAACGCGACCGCGGCGGCCCCGATCGGCCACAGCAGGAACGAGTTCAAGATCACCTGGCGGACGACATCGATCGAACCCGCGAAGGCGCGCAGTTCGTCTTCGCGCGTCGCTGTGCCGGCGGCTTCGCGGTCGAGCCAGGAAGCCAACTCGCGGAGTCCACTCTGCATCGTCTGCGCAATCCCAACGAGCACCACGATCCAGCACGAAACCGTGATGCCGAAGATCTTCCACTCGGCTGCGTGCCAGTCCAGCATTCGCATCAGGAACGGCGCGATGACGGAGATGTTGAAGGCGCTCATGGCGAACGTCAGCAGCCCGAAGCGGAGTTGCAGGCGCTGGCCCGGCGTCCATCTCGAGTCGGCGTGCGAGTCGGCGTGCGAGTCGGCGTGCGAATCGGCGTGCGAATCGGCGCGCGAAGCGGGCTTCTCCTCCAACGGCGGCCTCACTCGACTTTGAGCAGGCTCTGCGCAATCCGCAAAACCTTGTTCGCCTGGATCGGCTTGGTCAGATACTCATTGGCGCCGAGCGCGATCGCGCGCTCGCGGTCTTCTTTGGCGCCCTCGGTCGTGATCACGATGATCGGCATCGCGCGCAGGTTGTCCTCGCCGCGAATCAGGCTGATCAGCTTGAGGCCGTCCATCACGGGCATGTTGATGTCGATCAGCGCCAGGTCGAAGTGATCGCTCGACACCTTGCGCAGGCCATCCATGCCGTCCTGTGCCTCGACGATGTCGACGTCCTTCAGACGTTTGAGCGCGAACGCCAGCAGCTGCCGCATCGTGGGGCTGTCTTCGACGATCAAGATCCGGTGGCGAGCCATTCCCTGTCCTTCCCCGCCCGGGATTCGGGCGGTCGCTCCTCACTTGGTCAGGAGATCGATGAATCCCTGGATCGTGTTCAGCTTGCGCTCCGACTGCGAATAGAGGCGTGCGGCGAATACCGCCGTCGCAGCGTGCCCGCCGAGCAGCGTGAAGAGTTCGTGATCGAGCGCGGTGAATCCGGCCTTCTGCTGCAACAACCGGTGAATCGCAATCGCGCCGATCGGGCGCTCCTGTACGCGCAGCGGCACGCAAACGAGCGGCCGCATGAGATCTTCGGCCCCCCCTACGTCGCTGCATTGTGTCTCGCCGGTCGCGACCGCGGCGCCGACGATGCCGTGCCCCATCTGGCACGGCGGGAAATCACCGATCTCGCGTCCTTCCGATGCCACCGGCGTCAGCACCTCGGTGCGCTCATCGAGCACGTAGATTGCGAAGACCTCGGCGCCGATCAGGTTGATCACGATCTCCACGACGATCTTGATCACCTCCGCGAGGTCGAGCGTCGAGTGGAGCTGGTAGGACGCGACGTAAAGACTCGCGAGGTTGTTGTTCTCCTCCTCGATCTCGAGATAGCGCTCGGCGAAATGGCTGTTCTCGCCTTCGACCTGATTCAGCCGGTCGAGGATGTCCTGCTTCTCACCCTCGAGATTCTGGATCCTCGAGACCAGTTCGTGGCGCAGCTTCTCCCACTCGACGTCGTCCGAGGCGGCCAGGTTCTGGGCCTCGAAGCACGCGACCTGGAGGCGCAGCCGCTCGTTCTCCTTGATCAGATCCTGTGTGAATTCGGCGCCACGCCGGAACAGCGAGAGCACTTCTTCCGCGCGCGCGAACAACCCATCCCTGTTTTCGCTCATGCCGACCTCACGCCGCGCAAGGGCGCCGCCGCGTCGAGCCCGGACTCGATCACCGACGCGATCTCCGGGAGCGGCAACACCGCGTCGACCGCTCCGCTGCGAATCGCCTGATGGGGCATGCCGAACACGACTGCGGTCTGCTCCGACTCGGCCACCACGTGTCCCCCCGCCTGCTTGATCGCGAGAACGCCCTCGCGGCCGTCGTCGCCCATGCCGGTGAGAACGATGCCGAGCAGATCGGCGCCGAACTGCTTCGCGGCCGACGTGAAGAGCCGGTCGACTGCCGGCGCGTACTTGTCGCCCGGCAACGCGTCGGCGAGGCGGGCAACGACGCGGTTGCCGTCGCGCTCGAGTTCGAGGTGTCGCCCGCCCGGCGCAACCAACACCGAACCCGGGAGCGGCACGTCTCCGTCCTCGGCCTCGCGCGCTGCGAACGACGTGAGCCGGTCGATGCGCTCGGCGAAGCCACGCGTGAATCCCGCCGGCATGTGCTGGCAGATCAGCACGGCCACCGGTGGCGCCTCGACGAAAGTACCGAGGATCTGCATCAGCGCGGCGGGCCCGCCGGTCGACGACCCGATCGCCACCACACGCGGAGCCGTCGCGGTGCGCTGCTTCTTGACGCCGCGCAGTGGCGGACCGGAGTCGAGTCGCGCGCGTACCTTTTCGATGCGGAGCTGGCGGATCGCGTGGACCTTGTGCAGCAGCTCCTGCTCGATCGTTTCGAGTTCGGCTCCGGCGCGCGGAGTCGGTTTCGCGATGAAGTCGACCGCGCCAAAGTCGAGTGCGCGGAACACGTCCTGCTCACCATTGCGGCCGCTGATCACGATCACCGGCGTCGCGCAGCGACTCATCACCAGGCGCAGGAACGTGAAGCCGTCCATGCGCGGCATCTCGAGATCGAGCGTGATCAGGTCGGGACGCAGCTCGAGCGTCTTGCGCAGCGCCTCCTCGCCGTCGCGCGCGGCTGCCACCACCTCGACGAGCGGCGAGCGCTCGAGCATGCGCGTGATCGTGCGGCGGCTGAACGCCGAGTCGTCGATCACCAGCACGCGGATCGGGGCGACGACGCTCACGCGCCACTCCGGCGATCGATCCGCGCCAGCGTGCGCTCGGCCGTCTCGTGCCACGGGTCGCTCTCCGCCGGCTTGCGGTAGACCATGTCGTGGCGCAGATGCTTGAGTTCGAAGTCGGTCGAGAGATTGATCAGCGACTCGGAATGGCCGAGCAGCAGGAAACCGCCGGGCTTCAGCTTGTGGTGGAAGTTCAGCACCACGCGTCGCTTGGTCTCGATGTCGAAGTAGATGATCACGTTGCGGCACAGGATCACGTCGAGCGATCCGAGCAGCGCCGAGCGCGACTCATCGAGCAGATTCAGATGCGCGAAGGAAACGTGCTTCTTGATCTCGTCGGAGATCCGGAACAAGCCGTCCTTCTCGCTGAAGTACTTCTCGCGCAGGAACGGATCGATCTGGCGGAAGGATGCCTCCCGGTAGATTCCGCGCCGCGCCTTGTGCAGCATCTGCCTCGAGATGTCCGACGCGTAGACGCGCAAGTCGCGGCCGGGCAACAGACCCGCTTCCTGTGCCAACAGCACGATCGAGTAAGGCTCCTCGCCGCTCGAGCAGCCCGCACTCCAGATCGACACGGGCATTGCGCCAGCGCCACCGCGGCGGGCCTGCAGGCTCGGGATGATCTCCTCGATCAGCGCCCGCAGCTGCGCCCGCTCGCGCAGGAAGTAGGTTTCGTTGGTGGTGAGGTTGTCGATCGCCCAGGTCAGCTCGCCTTCGCCGCTGGTGTCGTTGCGCAGCGCGTAGTGGTAGGCGTTGAACGAACGCAACCCGAGCTCCGCACAGCGGCGCGCGATGCGACGTTCGAGCAGGTAGCGGGACTCCTGCCCGAAATGAAGGCCGCAGTGCGCCTTGAAGAACTCCGCAAACATGCGGAACTCCGAATCGCTCATTGCGAGCTCGTCCGTCTTGCCGGGAGCGCCCACCATCGTCCCTCGGCTACGCCTCCTCGAGACGTTCGAGGGCGCGCAACAGCGAACCCCGCACGAACTCGTCCTTCTCACCGTCGAGGCAGCGCAAGAAGCGCGGTAGCGCCGCCCTGGTGCGCCGTTCCGCGAGCGCCTCGATCGCACTCGCGCGAATCGCCCAGTGGGCGTGCGCAAGCAGCGGAATCAGCGCTGCGACGTCGCTCTCGACACCGTGGCTGCGAATGCAACGCACGGCACTCTGTACGATTTCAGGATCGGCGTGCCCGAGTACCTCGCGTATCGGCTCGAGCGGCAGCAGCGGCGCGATCTGCTCGAACGCCTCGACGGCGGCGAGCACCACGGGGCCTTGATCGCCGAGCGCGCGGACCAGGAGGTCCCGCACGCGCGGTAGCGACGCGTCGGCAGCGCTCCGATCCTGGAATTCGGCGATCGCGCGCACCGCGGCCGCGCGCACGCTGCTGTCGTCGTCGCAGAGCAGTCGCTCGAGCAGATCGAGCGCCCCCGGATCGTCGCCCGCTCCGAGCGCGGCCGCAGCGGCCATGCGCACCGCTTCCGCTTCGTCGGCGAGCGCCAGGCGCAGCGCTTCGGAACGGGCGTCGCCCGGCATCCGCGCGAGCGCAGCCACGGCGGCACGCCGCACAGCTGCACTCGGATCCTGCATCAGGAGCGCCATCAGCGAGCCGTGATGCGACGCTCCGACCTCGCCGAGGACCCGGGCGGTCGCCAGGCGAACCGGCTCGGCGGCCGTCTCGAAGGAGGCCGCAAGCAGGTCGATGGCCAGATTCGGGTCGGCGCGCACCCCCGACGTCCCCACCGGCGACGTGGCGATCCTCACCAGTGCGTCGATCAGCGCGGCGCGCTCCGCTTCCGCGTCCGGCTCCAGATCGTCCGTGACGAGTTGCAGGCGGCGGACCAGCGAAACCATCGCGGTGGGCTCGCCGCGACACGCCAGGGCCCTGGCTGCGGCGCCGCGCAGCGCTGGATCCGACTCGTCGAGCGCAACCAGCAGACGCGCGGTGCCGCGCGCCCCGAGCGTGCGGCCGAGCACGTCGCAGGCCTGTGTGCGCAGTTCGCCATCGAGCGCGTCCCAGTGCCGATCGAGGTGTTCCTCGGCGGTGTCGCCGAGGCTCTCGAGTGCACCGAGCGCAACCGCGGCGAGCGCTTCGTCTGCGCGCGCCGCGCGCAGCAACGGGAGCACCACATCGCCGGTCGCCGCGATTCCCAGAAACTGGGCGAGCAGCAGCCTCGTGCCGAGATCGGCCTCCGCGAGTCGCAGCACGGCGTCGTCGAGCGTCGCAGGGGTGGCGCGCGCCGCGCCGCGAATTCGCGCGCAGAGTGCGCCCGTATCGTCGGGAGCGGCGTGCGCCACGATGCGCAGCAGCGCTTCGATCGCCGCCTCACGCGTCGCGCGCGAGGCCGACTCGATTCCCTTCAGCAACACTTCCAGCCCTTCGGGATCCGCCGTGCGGCCGAGCACTGCAAAGGCGACCGGGCGCAGCAGCGGGTCGGCGATGGCGGAGGCGAGATCCTGCGCGGTGAGCGGCGCTTCGAGTCGCGCGAGCCCGCGCAGCGCGGCAAAACGAACCATCGGCTCTTCGCGCTCGCCGAGCGCCGTCGCGGTGAGCGCGGCCAGCGCCGCGGCGCCACCGATCGCGGCAAGCGCGTCGGCGGCCGCGCCGCGCACGTTCGGATCCTCGTCGGAGAGCAGCGCCGCGAGCCGCGGCGCGCCACGCTCGCTGCCGATGCCGGCCAACGCGTCGACCACGAGCTTGCGAACGTCGACGTCCGCGCTGTTGCTCGCTGCGAGCAGCGCGTCGACCATGCGACGCCCGATGCGGACCAACGCCTCGACCGCCGCGTTGCGGCGACCGGGATTCTCGCCGTCGCTCAGCGCGCCGAGCAGATGATCCGCGACCGGCCAGTCTTCGGGCGCGCCCGCGAGACACTCGACCGCAGCCTTGCGAACGCGCCAGCTCGGATCGCCGAGGCTGTCCGCCAGCACCGGCAGCGCCTCGTCGGCCGGCAATATCACCACGCGCTCGATCGCGAGCCGGCGCACTTCCTCGTCGCCACTGGCAAGATCGTGGCGAATGCTTTCGCGTTCGCGCGGATCGAGCGGCTCGCTCAAGACATCCCCCGCGCGCGTGCCACGCGCACCAGTTCGTCGGCGAGGAAGTCGCGCTCGTCGCGCACCTGCACGTCGATGCGCTCGCGGAAGAGCGCGCCCCCCTCGTTCAGCTCGTCGCGCATCGCTTCCAGCACACCGCCGCTGCGCACGGCGGCGCTGAACTTCGCTTCGTTGTAGAGGACGATGTCCGAAACGATGATGCGCGCCAGCCGTTCGGCCTGCGCGCGCTCGGCAGCGAGTGGGGTCGCGGTGACGCCGATGCGACCGACCGCGACCGGTTGCGACGCCCGCGCCGCGGGCTCGCCAGTCTGCGCGATCGGTCGGACAGCGGCTGCGGGTGCCTCGTGGCCACTTGCCATCGCTGCACTTCGCTCGGCGCCGACTCGTTGCGCGGCGCCTTGCAGCTGAGCTTGCCCGGCTTCGCTCGGCGTCGCGGTCCGCAACGCTTCGGGCGCAAACTCCGCAGTCGGATCCGGGGCCTGGCTGCTCCGGCGGCTCCGCAGATCGAAGCCGAGGCCGGCGAGCCAGTCGAGTAGCGCAACCGGCAGCTTCGCGCCTTCAACGTAGAAGTCGGCACCGTACATTTCGGTCGGGGCGCGGCGATAGCGGTCGTCACGATGGATCGCGCCCATCAGACACACATGCGTGACTCGCAGACTCTCATTGCGCTTGATCAGCTCGCAGACCTGGAAGCCGAACATCTTCGGCAACGCAGCGTCGAGCACGACGGCCCGCGGCAGCGCTCGCTGGATCGACAGGATCGCCTCGACACCGTCGTGCGCGACGAGAACCTGCATGCCCTCGCCTTCGAGTGTTTCGGCGATGCGCTTGCAGGCATCGGGATCCGGGTGCGCGATCAGGATCAGCCGCGACTGGTCGAATTGCGGGGTGGCGTGCGAGGGTGCGGACGTGTGCGATGCGGATCCGCTGTCCTGCGATTCTAGTTCGCGGTGTGGCGGTACGGATCGGCCTTCGGCCGCTAGGGGTTGGTTGCTCGGAGTGAAGGCGGCCTTCTGGGCTTCGCTCGCCGCCGGCACGCTGCGCGCGACGCCGCCCAAAGCCGCGGCGTCGCTCGCACGGGCTTCCTCTCCGGACGTGACTTGGTTGGCCGGAGCCGGTTGCTCCGCGGGGAGACGAACGCGGAAGACGGCACTGCATTGGCTGCAGCGCAATCGCGCGCCTTCCGGACCGAGCCGCTCGGGCTCGACTCGATAGCGGGTTTGGCACTTCGGACACGCCGCGATCATCTCCGACTCCTCTCAGGGCGCTGCTTCCGCAGCGGCCCCGATTGCTCGGCCGCAGCGCGCAGGATCCCTGCCGATTCTCTGCTCATATCGGCCATCGTGCGAAAGGACTGAGCCTGTGCCCGCTGGATTCCCTCCCGATGGCCCGACTTGGCATGGCCGCCTGCGGGCCCGCGAACCAACACTGGCGGAACCGTCATTGAGCGGCCTCCTTCGGCGGCTCTTCTCGTAGACCCGATCGAAACACGCTTTCGAGCACGGACTCGAGCGCGAGCACCAGCACGGGCGGCAGGCCGGGCCGGCGCACCACCGCGCGGATCGCGTCGTAGCCAGCCTGCGTGACGAGTTCGGGCGGCGCTTGCACATCGCTTCCGGCGACCGCCAATACCTCGGAGGCCGCATCGGCGCGCAGACCGAAGGCCAATCCGCTGATCTCGACGATCGCGATGCGGACCGTCGCCGCCTCGGCGATCGGCGCGCCGCCGAGTGCGCGCCCGAGATCAACGACCGGCACGATCACGCCGCGCAGATCGATCACACCTTCGACGAGGTCGGGCGCGCGCGGCAGCGGCGTCAGCGTTTGCGCACGGACGATCTCGCGAATCTGTTGCACGTCTACGCCGTAGACCTGGCCCCGCACCTCGAGGCACGCGAGCTCGACGAGCGTCTCGTCGATTCCGGTCTGCATCATCCCGCCAGCCCCGCTAAGCGCCGACGCCGAGGTCGAGTACGCGTTCCACGTCGAATACCGACACGAAGTGATCACCGTGCGGCGCGAGCCCGACGACGGTCCCGGCGTCGCGCCCGGTCGGGCGGCGCAGTGCGTCGTCGCGCAGCCGCATCACTTCGCTCACGCGGTCGACGAGCAGCCCCGCCATTTGCCCCTCTTCGCCGTGCAGTACCACGATGCGACGGCGCGGGCTCGCGGTAGACATGGGCGGCAGCCCGAGGCGCAAGCGCAGATCGATCACCTGCACGATCTCACCGCGTAGCGACAACACGCCGCACACCGCCGCCGGCATGTGGGGTACCGGCGTGATCGGGCGCAAGCGCACGATCTCGCGGACGCGATCGACGGGAAGCGCATACGGGTCGTCGTCGAGCCATAGCACCAGCAGCTCGAGCAGCGTCACGCGCTCGACGACGACGTCGCCGCGCTGCGCCGCGCCGCGCGCCAGCTGCTCGAAGGGCCCCGCAGCCGCTTCGCCTGCGACGCTCATGCGGCCTCGCGGCGCTTGGCGGCATCTTCGACGAGCGACGCGACATCGAGCACGAGCACGGTGCCGAGGTCGCCGAGTTCCGTCGCGCCGGCGATTCCGCGAATGCTTCGAACGGGCCCCTGGATCGGCTTGATGACGGCGTCTTGCTGCGTTTCGAGCCGGTCGACGAGCAAGCCGAGGCGCAGATCGCCGAGCCCGACGATCACGACGGCCTGGCGGGCGCCGGGCGCTGGCGCGGCGAGTCCGAACTCGGTGTGCAGCCGGCGCAGCGCCAGCGGTTCGCCGCGCAGATTGAGGAACTCGCGGCCCTCGCTGCGCTGAATCGCCGCCGCGTCGACGAGCATCGTCTCCAGCACCGTCGTCAGCGGGATCGCGAAGCGCTGGTCCGCGACGCCGACGGTGAGCGCGCGAATGATCGCGAGGGTGATGGGCAACGTGAAGACGATGGTAGTGCCGCGGCCGAGCTGCGAATCGACGCGCACCAGACCCCCGAGTGCCGTCACGTTCTCGCGTACCACATCCATCCCGACGCCGCGGCCGCTCGTCTCGGTCACCGATGCGGAGGTCGAAAGTCCGGGCGCGAAGATCAGGTCGAGAATCTCGGCACGCGAGAGCACCGTGTCGCGTTCGACGAGGCCGAGCGCGCACGCGCGCTGCTGCACGGCGTCGGGGTCGATGCCGCGGCCGTCGTCTGCCACCTCGATCACGACGTGATTCCCGCGTGGAACCGCTTCGAGACGGATCGAACCCTCGGCAGGCTTGCCGGCCGCACTGCGCTCTTCGCGCGACTCGATGGCGTGGTCGAAGGCATTGCGCACCACGTGCATCAGCGGATCAGCGAGCTGTTCGACGATCAGTTTGTCGAGTTCGGTGTCGCCACCCCGAATCTCGAGCCGCACGTCCCTGCCGAGATCGCGACGCAACCGACGCACCACGCGCGACAGCTTCTCGAAGACCTGGCGCAGTGGCACCATGCGCACCTCGAGCACGCCCGCCTGCAGGTCGGCGAGACGCCGCTCGAGCGCCTTGTGCACTTTCGAAAGCTCGCGACCGACGCGGGCAGTGGCCGGGTCCGCGAGCAGCCGGTCGGCGAGTGCGCCGATCGCGCCGCGCTGGATCACCAACTCGCCAACGAGATTCATCAGCTCGTCGAGCTTGCGGATATCGACGCGAACCGTGTCGCTGATCGACTTCAGCGACTCGAGGTCGCCGCCACCTTCCGCGCGCGCCGCGTCGGCGAGCGGTGCGGCGCGCGGCAACTCGGCAAGCACGGCGGAGTCGGTCGCTTGGTTCGGCGACGGCGACGGATCGCTCCGGCCCGCGCACATCGCGCGGACCGTGGCGTTCGGGACGTCGATGCACGCGCCGAGCGCGGTCGCATCGCAGTCGGTGGCGACCAGCAGCGAGAAACGGATCTGCGAATCGGGAGAATCCCCGGGCGCCGGCAGCGTCGAGAGGACCTCGCCGACCTCGCGTACCGCGCGCGTCAGTTCCGACAGTCCTTCCTCGAAACAGAGGATCTCGAAGCTCGCTTCGACGAGGTGGATCGCGCGACCGCTGCGCAGACTCTCCCGCAGCCGGTGCTCCTCATACTCGGTGAGCGCGCGCAGCACGGTGGCGTCGATTCCATCGAGGACGTCGGCAGCGGCCGGCGCGGGCTCAACGACGAGTGCCGCGACGATGCGCGCAATCAGCGAATGCACCTGCGCCGCGGCGCCGGCGGCATGGTCTCCACCTTCGCTGTCGAGCAGGCCCGCAACCAACTCGACGCCCTCATCGAGCAACGAGAGCGCGGGCGCACCGGGCGGCAGCCGCCCCATGCGCAGCCCATCGAGGATGTCTTCCATGTGATGCGCGAGTTCGCTCACGCCCTCGAACCCGAACATTCCGGCGATGCCCTTCAGCGAGTGCGCCGAGCGGAACAGTCGATTGGCGAGTTCGGGGTCGAGTCGGCCACCTGCGCGCGCGTCCGCGAGATCGGCCAGGTCGGCGCGCATGCGATCGAGGATCTCCTCGACCTCGGAAACGAACTCGCGCGTTGCCCGGGTGCGCGCCTGCTTTTGCGTGCGACGCGCAGCCACGGCGCCGGCTACTCCCCGCGCGCCTTCTCGAGCAGCGTTTTCGCCGTGCGACGCAGCGCCGCCGGGTCGAACGGCTTCACGAGATAGGCGTCGGCGCCGAGTTCGAGACCCTTTTCGCGGTCACGCTCCGAACCCTCGGTCGAGATGATCAGCATCGGGATCGAGCGATACGCAGCGTTGCGACGGACGAACGAGATCAGCTCGAGTCCATTGATGTCGGGCATGTTGATGTCGGTCACGATCAGGTCGTAGTCGCCGCGCGGCAGCTCGCGCAACGCTTCGAAGCCGCTCGCCGCCTCGGTGATCCGCACCGGCATCCCGATGTCTTCGAGCGCCGACACGACGAGCGATCGCATCGTCGGGGAGTCCTCCACGATCAGGATGTGATGCACGCAGCCTCTCCCTGGGACGTCGCGCGGACGGGCGTGTCGGACCCACCGCGGTATCGGTCGGGCCCTCGGCACGCTTGAGAATCCGCGACCGGCGTCATGCTTCGGCGTCTCCTTGCATCGCCGCTGCCGGGCGCAGTTCGGTTTCGACCTCCCCGAGAGCGTGCTCTAGAACCGCGCGATCGAGCGCCAATCCTGCTTCGTGAAGCAGCACCTCGAGCGGGCTGGTATCGCCCACGCCCCGCAGTGTGACGGCGTTGTCGGCGTAGAGCAGTGCGGCGACCTCGCCGCTCGATTCGATCGGCGCGAGATACAGCTCGAGCGGCGTGCGCGGACCGAGCCGCGCGACGAGCGCGACGTCTGCTGCATCTTCCGGTGCGATACGCAGCGGCGCGCGGCTTGCACACACTTTGCGGAAGCAAGCGGTCTCGTCGATCGACAGACATAGCTCGCGCAACGCAGTGTCATCGGGACCGCCCGAGAGCGGAAGCCCCACCTGCGCGAGGGCCTGCGCCTCGCCATCGCGCAACCAGAAGATCGCGGCGCGGTCGAAGTGGCGGCCAGCAAACTCGAGAACGATGCGCAGGACTTCGCTGGGCGATGCCGGCTCGCGCAACCGCTCGCTCCATTCGCGCAAGGAACGCATCGGGTCGCCCACGCCACGCGGCGATGCAACCGCCGGCTGTGACATGGGGATGCGCCCCAACGAGTACAGCGCGGCATTGCGCAGCTCGGTGGCGAGGACCTCGCGCTTCTCGCGCGCGCGCTCATCCGCGATCACCGAGAGCGAAGGTCGCGTAGCGATCGCATCGGGAATCGCTCGCTCACTCACCGGCGAGACGGTCAGGCCCGCGCTCGACGCCACGACGATCGGCAGCCGCGGGACCTGCGCGCGCAGGCGCGCGGCGATCTCCGCCCAGTCGCGCGCTCCACTCACCGGGTCGGGAGGTGTGTCGCTCGTCAACACCACGAGCGGATTCTCACCGCGGGCGAAGTACTGACGGATGCGCTGGATCGCCAGCTCCGTGCGCGGGAAGATGTGAATCCGCATTCCGAGCGGCGCGAGGGCGCCCTTCATCCACTCGAGCACCACCAGATCGCGATCGATGATCACCATGCCCGAACACGGCCGCATCGCCACGACGAGCGGCGTCGGTGCGGCTGCGACAGGTGCCCAAAGCGCGCGCTGCGCCCGCGCCTCATGTTCGCGACGCTGCAAGTCACCTGAGAGTGTCGGATCTTCGTCGACGTGCGGCGTCGGGGGCCCCACGTCGATCGACTCGACCAGCAGCGCAGGGTCGAGGTCGTCGATGTCGTCGTCGAGCAGTTCGAGGACGGTGACCTCCATCTCGGCCGGACCTACGAGATTCGGCGCGTCGGCGTTCTTGCAAGTGGCGGTCTCTTCGCCGTCGAACGCGATGTCGGCGACTTCGTCGCACTCGCATCCGTCCGAGGCTTGGCCGCCTTGCGACTGTTCGTCGCGCAGCCGCGTGCCTTCGAGCGCCAGGAATTGCGCGTTAATGCCCGCACGCAGCAGTAGATCCGCTCCGGTGGGGTCGCCCGACTCATCGTGAATCTCGAAGCTGAACTCGCCCGTCGGCCAGCAGAACATGTGCAGCACGCTGGCCTCGACGTGTCGCTCGCGCAGCTCGTCGAGGCGCGCTGCATCGAGCGTCGTACGCGCGACGAGGACTTCTTCGAGACCCGTGCCTTCGGCTTGGGCCGCGCTGTGGAGTGCTTCGAGCTCGGCCTCCGGCAACGCCCCCGCCGCGAGCAGCAGGCTGCGCAGATTCCGCGGACCGTTTCCGACCCGCGCGCCGCGGATGGCGCCGCGATCGAAGACGATGCGACCTTCACCTCGCGGAGAGCGAATGAAGAGCACGCCGGATTTCCCCGACAGGCTGACGATCTGCAAGATCTCGCCGAGTCCGAGGTCTTCGAGGCTTCCGACCAGGCTCATCCGGCGCGACTCCCCTCCGGCGCAGGGCGAGCGGAGCTTTCCCCCGCGCCCACGAGGCACGGGAGTACCCGTCGTTGATCGGGCGCACAGGCCGGCAACTTGACGGAAAGAGCGGCGGGAAGATCAGCCCATGGGAGCGCGCGAAGTCGCGACGACGGACGTCGGCGCCGACCCCGCGACTGGCTGTCGCATCATGCGCAGCGACGTCGCGCCGCGCGGGTGCGCACCGGCAGCGCGCTCGAGCGCAGTGCGCATCCGGGCGCCAGTGCCAGGCGCGGCGACGACGCGCAACAGCAGTCGTGCGGGTCGCGCGTCGAGAGCGGCGCAGGCGCCGTCGACGAGGCTGATGGCAAGCGCGTCCTCGCTGGCGTCGCCGGTCGGCGGCGGCAGGTCGAGCCCCGCGGATCCCACACCCAGATCGAGCAATCGCTGCAGCGACGCTTCGACGGCGCTGCGATGGGCTTCGCCGCCAAATCGTGCACGCGCGCCCAGCCCCACGAGCAAGAGCCGCGGTGCGCGCAGCCGACCATGGGTAATCGTCAGGATGGCTTCGCCCACTTCGCCGTTGGCGCGCGACGCGAGCAGCAGCCGCGAGAGCCAACCGCAAAGGCGCCAGTCGGCGAGACCCGCTCCGCCGCGCAGGGGGCGCTGATCGCGAAAGAAACCAGCAACGGCGATCTCCGCACCGACACGCGCCAGCGACTCCGTATCGCCGACCTCGAGCGCCAACGTCGATCTCACGGGATGCCGACCTCCCCGCCCGTCGCGCCGCGCGCTTCGATCGTTCGCGCGACCGCATCGAGTACGCCGTTCACGAACGCGGGGGACGGATCGGCGCCGAAGCGTCGCGCCAATTCGACCGCCTCGTCGATCGCGACCGAGGGCGGCACGCCCGCCCAGCCCATCTCGTACGCAGCCAGCCTCAATACGTTGCGATCGACGGCGGCCATGCGCTCGATGCGCCAATTGGTCGCGTGTCCGGCGAGCACGCGATCGATTGCATCGCGGTGCAACGCGACGCCGAGCGACAGTTCACGCGCGTAGGCCCGGGCACCCTCGGGCAGCTCGAAGTGGGTCGCGACGGATGCAAGTGCCACGTCGACCGCTTCGGGCGAAAACGTCTCGGCGGCGCGCTGCCCGACGTCCACCGAGTAGAGCACCTGCAACGCTGCTTGGCGCGACTGCGCGCGCGACGCGGCGTGCCGGCCGCTCATCGCGCGTCCCCATCCGGCATCTGCTGGAGCGACTTCACGAGGTGCGCCATCTCGATCGCCGCGAGCGCCGCTTCCGCGCCCTTGTTGCCGTGCTCTCCGCCCGCGCGTGCGAGGGCCTGCGCATTGTCGTCGGTCGTGAGAATGCCGAAGCCGACCGGCACGTTCGTGTCACGGATGATCTCGCGCACACCGTCGGTGACGGCGCGACAGACGTAGTCGAAGTGCGGCGTGCCGCCGCGAATCACGACACCGAGGGTCACGACGGCATCGTAGCGTCCACTCGCGGCGAGCGTACGCGCGGCCTGCGGGATCTCGAACGCGCCTGGCACCCATGCGACGTGCAGATCGTCTGGGCGAGCGCCGCGCGCAACGAGTTCGCCAACGCAGCCGTCGAGCATACGCACCGTGATCAGGTGATTGAAGCGCGCCACGACGATCGCCACGCGCAAGCCCACCGCGTCGCGACGGATCGCATGGCTCTTCAAGAACGTGCTCCCCGGGCGCGCGGATGCGCCTCGATCAGCAGGTCGGTGCCGATGCGCCGGACGCTCGCGAGCGTGAGCGTCGGGGCGTCGTCGAGTTTCGCGACGCCGAGCGCCGCGAGCGCCGGACGACCATCGTCCCCCAGCAGTTTCGGCGCCGCGAACCAGAGCACTTCGTCCACGAGTCCTCCGGCGAGCAGGGCAGCGGCAAGACCGCCACCGCCTTCGACCAGCACGGTCCCGATCCCGAGCGCTGCAAGCCGCTCGAGCGCCGCTCGCAACGAGACCTTGCCGCGCCGCGCGCGAATCGGCAGCACTTGCACTCCCAGCGCTTCGATCCGGCGCCGTCGCAGCGCGGGCGCGGTCGCCGTGCACAGCACGTAGCGCGGCGCCCCGTCCCGAGCAAAGAGCTTTGCGCGCGCGGGCACCCGGAGTTGCGAGTCGACGACGATGCGCACGGGTCGCTGCACGACGCGCCCCGCGCGGCGCGCGGTCAACGCAGGGTCGTCCGCCAACACCGTGCCGGAGCCGACGAGCACCGCGTCGGTCGCGGCGCGCAACCGGTGCACGTAGGCGCGCGCAGCCGGGCCGCTGATCCAGCGCGACTCGCCGCGCGCGGTCGCGATGCGACCGTCGAGCGACGCCGCGAGCTTCAGCGTGACGTAGGGCCGGCCGCGCAAGACGCGCGAGAGGAAGCCCCGGTGCTGCTCGCGACAGGCTTCCTCGAGAACTCCCAGCTGCACCTCGATGCCGGCGCGGCGCAGCGCGCGCACGCCGCCACCCGAAACCTGTGGGTGCGCGTCGAGATGACCCACCAGCACGCGGGCGATGCCGCTCGCGCGCAACGCGTCCGTGCAAGGCGGCGTGCGGCCGAAGTGGCAGCATGGCTCGAGCGTGACCGCGAGCGTCGCGCCGCGCAGTGCCCGGGGGCCGTGGCGTCGCCGAGCGCGCTCGAGCGCGACGACTTCGGCATGCGGCCCTCCCGGCGGCTGCGTCGCACCGCGACCCAGCACACGGTCGCCGCGGAACACGATCGCGCCGACGGCGGGATTCGGAAAGGTGCGGCCCGACACGCGCCGTGCCTGCGCGAGCGCGGCTCGCATCGCGGTTTCGGGATTCAAGCCGAAGGGCGCCGGGGCGGCTCGGGGACGCGCACGGCCGGAGGTTCGTCGGCGATGAATGCCGCGCGTCGCGCCGTCGCCGCCGCGAAGAAGGCTGCGTAGTCCTCGGCGTTCTGGAAGTCGCGGAACACCGATGCGAAGCGCGCCGCCGCGAGAGTGTCGATCTGCATCAGGTCATCGAGCACCCACAAGCCGAGCCGCTCACTCGGCACTTCGGACTCGCCACTCTCCTGCAGGCGCTTCTCGATGCGGTCGGTGAGCCGATCGAGCGCGTCTACCGAAACCGGACGTTTCGCGCAGGCCTTCTCGAGGCTCGCCACGAGCTTGCGGCGATCGAAGTCCTCGCGCCGCTCGTCGCGCTTCACGATGCGCGGCAGCGTGTCCTCGACGCGTTCGCGCGTCGTGAAGCGCTTGCCGCACTCCTGGCACTCGCGGCGCCGTCGGATCTCGGTGTCGTCGCGGCCGAGCCGCGAGTCGACGACGCGGTTCGAATCGTCTGCGCAGAAGGGGCAGCGCATCCCTAGTCTTTTTCGCTCCAGCGCGACGGATAGAGCGGGTAGCGGCGGCACAGCGCTTCGACTTCGGTGCGCACCTCGGCGACTCCCGCTGCATCAGCCGGGCGTTCGAGGATCCGCGCGATGAAGCCGGCAATCTGGTCCATCTCGGCTTCCTTCATGCCGCGCGTGGTGACGGCCGGCGTCCCGAGGCGCACGCCCGACGTGACCATCGGAGTGCGCGGGTCGAAGGGAACCATGTTCTTGTTGGTCGTGATCGCGGCGTGCTCGAGCACGAGCTGGGCCTGCTTGCCGGTGACCTCGCGCGCGACCAGCGAGAGCAGGAACAGATGCACGTCGGTGCCTCCCGAAACGACGCGGAAGCCGCGCTTCGTCATGCCTTCGGCGAGCGCGCGCGCGTTCGCGATGATCTGCGCGCAGTAGGCGCGGAACGACGGCTGCGACGCTTCGAGAAACGCCACGGCCTTGCCGGCGATCACGTGCATCAGCGGACCGCCCTGCCCGCCCGGGAACACCGCCGAATCGACCTTCTTGGCGAATTGCGCATCACACAGGATCATCCCGCCGCGCGGACCGCGCAGCGTCTTGTGGGTGGTGGTCGTCACGAGTTGCGCCTGGCCGATCGGCGATGGGTGGACGCCCGCCGCGACGAGTCCGGCGATGTGCGCGATGTCGGCGAAGAGCAACGCGCCGACCTCGTCCGCGATCGCGCGGAACGCCTTCCAGTCGATCACGCGCGAGTAGGCGGTCGTCCCGCACTGGATCAGCTTCGGACGGTGCTCGCGCGCCAGCGCGCGGACCTGGTCGTAGTCGATCTGCTCGGTGTCCTGGCGCACACCGTAAGGGAGGATCTTGTAGAGCTTGCCCGAGAAGTTGACGGGGCTGCCGTGCGTCAGGTGGCCGCCGTGATCGAGGTTCATCGCGAGGATCGTGTCGCCGACGTCGAGTACCGCGCGGTACACCGCCTCGTTCGCCTGCGATCCCGCGTGCGGCTGCACGTTCGCGTGCTCGGCGCCGAACAGCGCCTTCGCGCGCGCGATCGCGATCTCTTCGACCTGGTCGACGACATCGCAGCCACCGTAGTAGCGACGGCCCGGATAGCCTTCGGCGTACTTGTTGGTGAGCACGGAGCCCACCGCCTCGAGCACCGCTTCGGAGACGAAGTTCTCGGACGCGATCAGCTCGATTCCGAGCGCCTGGCGCTTCGCCTCGCTGCGCAGCAGCGGCGCGATCTGCGGATCGACTTCGTCGAGCGACGCGGTTCGCGCTAGCTCCTCTTGCCATGCATGGCGCGCGGCGGTGTCGATCTTCTGGACGCGAGGCGCGTGGCGACCTCCTTCGAAGGCGGTCGCGAGGAAGGTCTCGACGATCTTCCAGGCGGCGTCGGGCGCAAGCCGATCGGCGCCGAGCGCGAGCACGTTGGCGTCGTTGTGGCGGCGCGCCATCTCGGCCATCTCCGGATCCGCTGCAAGCGCCGCGCGCACGTGTGGGAAGCGATTCGCGGTGTACGAGACACCGAGACCGGAACCGCAGATCACGATGCCGCGCTCGGCATCGCCGCGCGAAACGGCCTCGGCCGCCGGCCCGGCGGTGTCCGGATAGTCGACGGACGCCTCGCCGTGGCTGCCGAAATCGAGGATCTCGAAGCCCGCCTGTTCGAGTCGAACGCGCAGTGCGCGCTTCAGCGCGACACCCCGGTGATCGCTCGCCATCGCCATTCGCTGCGCCATCTGCTTCCCCCTATTCCGATCGTCCGAGCAGCAAGCTCGCGTTCACGCCACCGAAGCCGAACGCATTCGACAAGATCACCCGCGCCAAATGCGGCCGCGCCTTGTGCGCGACGTGGTCGAGCGCACAGGCGGGATCGGGGCGATCGAGATTCACCGTGGGCGGGAGCAATCCCGTCTCGAGCGCACGCACACAGAGGATCGCCGCGACGGCGCCGGCCGCGCCGAGCAGGTGACCCGTCATCGACTTGGTCGCCGACACCGGCAGTGAATCCGTGTGCGCGCCGAACACGTGGCGCAGCGCGAGCGCCTCGCAACGATCGCCGGTCGGCGTACTGGTGGCGTGGGCGTTCACGGCGTCGACGTCGCGCGGGGCGAGTTGGGCGTCTGCGAGCGCGCGTTCGATCGCGAGCCTGGCGCCGCGCGCGTCCTCGGGCGGACTCGCGGGATGGGATGCGTCGGCCGCCTCGCCGAAGCCGAGAATGACCGCGCGCACGCGCGCACCGCGCGCTCGTGCGAACGCTTCGGCTTCGAGCACGACTACGCCGGCGCCCTCGCCGATCACGAAGCCATCGCGATCGGCGTCGAAGGGGCGGCTCGCGCGCGTCGGCTCGTCGTTGCGCGTCGACAGCGCGCGCATCGCCGCGAAGCCCGCGACCACGTACGGCAGGATCGCGGCGTCGGTGCCGCCTGCGATAACCACGTCGGCGTCACCGCGTTCGATCAACCGAGCGGCCGCGCCGATCGCCTGCGCACCCGAGGCGCAGGCACCGATCGGGCACGCGATCGGCCCGCGGAAACCCCATTGCATCGACACGAAGCCGGCCGTCATGTTCGGCAGCGACATCGGCACCAGAAACGGCGAGAGCCGGCGCGCGCCGCGCGTGCGAAGGTCGTCGTGACCGTCGAGCAGCGTTTCGATGCCGCCGATCGAGGTCCCGATCACGACGCCGACCCGCTCCGACTCGGCGCTGTCGAGTGCGAGGCTTGCATCGGCAATGGCCGCTTCGGCCGCAGCGAGCGCGAGTCGCGTCGAGCGGTCGACGCGTCGCAATTCCTTGGCAGACATGCCGTGCGGTCCGATGTCGGCGGCGCATTCGGCTGCGATCCGCACCGGAAGATCGGAAGGATCGAAGCGGCAGAGCCGCCCAACGCCGCTCACGCCAGCCACGGCGGCCTCCCATGTCGACGCGACATCGCTACCGAGCGGCGATACGCATCCGAGGCCCGTCACGACGACGCGCCGGCGACCCGCCTGGACCTGCATGGATGCTGCTACCCCGCGGCGGCGCGCCCCCGGATATACGAGATCGCATCGGAGATGGTCTGGATCTTCTCGGCGTCATCGTCGGGGATCTCGATGTCGAACTCTTCCTCGAAACGC
>JANLTC010000165.1:0-10421 GCA_031362725.1 Deltaproteobacteria bacterium
AAGGTCGAGGCTGAGCTGGCGGAAATGGTTGCGCATCGAAGTACAATGACACGGGCGTGTGACGGATGCGGTCACAGTTCCAATCGCTCGTCAACTTGATTTCCGCGGAGTTCTAGTCTTCCTCCCAGAAGTCGAGATCCAACCGCGGGATCGGGAGAGTCTCGTGCCTCACGCCGAGACCGTGTCGCATCATGAGACCGGTCAACTCGGTCCCGTCGATCAACCGGATGGTCGCTCCGCGCGCACTCGTGGCGGCGCGCCGAGCGCCTTCAGTGAAGCGTCCAGAGGTGATGAGCACTCCCTTGGTCGCGCCGAAGCGGTGAACGGCGGCGAAGAAGCGATCCACTTCGTCGCCGGCTACCGCTCTGTCTCGGTCATAGCGCTTGGCTTGAACGCAGATCTTGTCCAGGCCGAGCTGATCGAGAGAGATGACGCCATCGACGCCCTCATCGCCTGGCCTTCCAGTGTGTTCAATCGAAGTGGAGTCGACCCCGTACCCGATCGCCCGGAGCAAACGGAGCACAAGTTGCTCGAAGAACTGGGGATCTCGGTCCGCGATCAGATCAAGCAGATTCCTCCGAAGACTCTGTTGTATGTCCTCCAGGCCGGCGCGTATGTTGTCATCGGGTGATCCAGGAGCGAGAGGCCCTGCAGGCGAAGGGTCGGCGAGGGCAATGTCCGGAACTGCCGAGTCACCAGTCGGTCGGGCCAACCGGCGGATCTCGTCCTCCCAAAGTCGCGGGTTCGCCTCCGCGTAGCGACGCCCCTTCTCAGTCAGCTGCCAGAATCCGCGTTTGACGCTCGAGGACAGGCCCTCTCGCTTCAGGCGGTCATGGGCCCATCCAATCCGGCTCTTGTAGACGGGGTAGATGCCGCTTGGAAGGAACTCGCGGCGTTCTTCCGCGGTGACGCCCAGCTGATCGGCGAGTGCGGCCTGCGCCTTCGGGGCAGTGATCCCATCTGCATGAGCAGCGAGTAGGCGAAGAAGCGGCTCGATGAAGCGATCGAAGCTGGGTATTGAAATGGCGCTCTCCCGCAGACCGTCTGGTCATATTCCTGCGCGGATAGGAGAATCAGCCTGGCCGGCGCGGCGATCGGTTGTAGCCGATCTCGGGTTCATTCGAGCAGTCTTCCCGAATGAACGCGATTTCTCGCTCACTGATCTCGTGGTCCGAGGCGGTCTCCGATTCGAAGGGAATCTCTTTGCGAATCGTGAAGTCGCGGCGTTGCTCACGATTGAAGTCTTGCGCGATGAGCTTGCTGCCTGCACTGCCGAAGTAGTTGATGCTGTCGGTCAGGTCCTGACCGATACAAACCTTCCCGTTCGGGTACGTGACCTTGTAGATGATTTTCAACTCCCTCCGCCTTCACGCAAAGCGCTTCAACTCCCTCCTCGCAATCACCATCTTGTGCACCTCATCCGGCCCATCCGCCAGCCGCAGCGCGCGCGAGTGGCGCCACATCGCCGCAACCGGCGTGTCGTCCGAGACGCCCAGCGAGCCGAGGCATTGGATCACGCGGTCGAGCACGTTCATCAGCATGTTGGGCGCGACGACCTTGATCATCGCGATCTCCTGGCGCGCGGCTTTCTTGCCGTGCGTGTCCATCTTCCACGCGGCGTAATGGGTGAGCAGCCTTGCCTGGTCGATCTCCATGCGCGAGGTCGCGATCCATTCCTGGACGAACTGCTTTTCGCCGAGCTTCGAGCCGAACGCGCTGCGCGCGTTGGCGTGCCGGCACATGATCTCGAAGCCGCGTTCGGCCATGCCGATTGCGCGCATGCAGTGGTGGATGCGTCACCGGCCGAGTCGCGCCTGCGCGATCAGGAAGCCAGCGCCGTCCAGGCCGAGGCGGTTC
Organism: Deltaproteobacteria bacterium; assembly: GCA_031362725.1. Classification (GTDB taxonomy): domain Bacteria; phylum Myxococcota_A; class UBA9160; order UBA9160; family PR03; genus PR03. Next base: position 1,858 of record JANLTC010000165.1, read on the forward strand.
CCGGCAGGAACGCGGCAGTCCTCGTAGTAGATCTCGCAGTGACCGCCGCCGCCGACGTGACCCATCACCGAGACCGCGCGCGCGATCCGGAAGCCGGGCGTGTCGGTGGGGACGATCACCATCGTGGCGCGTTCGTGCATCGGCGCGTCGGGGTCCTTCACCGCCATCACGATCGCGAAGGCGGCGTTCATTGCACCCGACGTGAACCACTTGTGGCCGTCGATGACGTAGTCGTCGCCATCTCGAACGACTCGGGTGCGAAGTCCTGTCGGGTCTGCGCCCGACACTTCGGGCTCGGTCATCGAGAAGCACGAGCGGATTTCGCCTTCGAGCAGTGGCGTGAGCCAGCGCTTCTTCTGCTCGGGCGTGCCGAACTCGGCGAGGATCTCGGCGTTGCCGGTGTCGGGCGCCTGGCAGTTGAAGGCGCGCGCGGCGATCGGGCTGCGGCCCATCACTTCGCAGAGCGGTGTGTAGTCGAGGTTGCTGAGGCCGGCGCCGTACTCGGCGTCGGGCAGGAAGAGATTCCACAGGCCGATCGCCTTGGCCTTGGCGCGGATCTCCTTCATCACAGCCGGCTCGGCGTGCGGATCAGCCGACGCTTCGGTCTGTTGCTGGTAGACGCGCTCGTTCGGATAGATGTGCTCGTCCATGAAGCGTTCGAGCTGGTTCTGGATCGCCTTGCACTTGTCGGAGGGCTCGAAGTCCATCGCGTCTTCCTCTTTACTGTGAACGTCAGGGAGTGATGTCGACCTTGATCGCGCCGTCGCGACGATCGCTCGCGACATCGAAGGCGCGCGCGATCTGGCCGAGCGGGAACCGGTGGGTGATGAGCGCGGCGAGCGCATCGCGTTCGGCTGCGATGACGTCGATCGCCTCGGCAAAGTCAGAACGGCTACGACCTGCGCGCAGGCCGTAGCAGTACGACCAGGCCATCGTGACTTCCTTCATCAGCAGTCCGAGCGGGTCGATCGCGGCGCCGCCGAGAAAGACGCCGACGACCGAGATGGTGCCGCCGGGTCGCACCGCAGCGCTGGCCGCGCGCAGCGTGTCGGCCTGGCCGCCGACCGTCTCGACGACGAGGTCGATCTCTGTCTCGCGTCCGAGCGCATCGAGCGCCGGCGGTTCCGCTTCCCCTTCGGGCAACACCCGCGTTGCGCCGAGCGCGCGCGCGAGTTCGACCTGGTGCGGATGGCGCGCGGTGATCCATACCTCCGCGATGCCGAGTCGTCGCGCGGCGGCGAGCGTCAGCAAACCCACCGAACCCGCGCCGAGCACGAGCACGCGCTGTCCGGCGGCGGCACCCCCCCGCGCGAGCGCGTGCACGACGACCGCCATCGGTTCCGCGAGGGCGGCGAGCTGCGGGTCGAGATCGGCGGGCACGCGGTGCACCCGGTCGGCGGGCACCACGATGTACTCCGCGAGTCCGCCGGGCAGCGTGACACCGTGGAGCTGCGCGCCGCGACAGATCGAGTAGGCGCCGCGCCGACAAGCGCTGCAGTTGCCGCAGCTTCGCATCGGCTCGACTGCGACGCGCGTCCCGGTCGCGACGCTTGCGACGTCGGGCCCGAGCGCGTCGATACGGCCCGCTGCTTCGTGGCCCGGCGTCGTGCCGGGCGCGAAGAAGCCGCTGTGGAACAGGTGCAGATCGCTGCCACAGATGCCGCAGGCCTCGACTGCGACGCGTACCTCACCGGCTCCCGGCTCGGGAATCGGTACGCGCGTGATCTCGATTTCGCCGCGTCCACGCACGCAAGCAGCACGCATTTCGGGGGGCATCGCGGCGCGGAGACTACCAGCTCCAAGTCGTTGTGCTGCCCGCTCAACGCGCCCACCAGACCTACCGATGAGCAATCGTGTTTTACGAGTTGGGTCTCGTAGTGACGGTCGCGATCTGCGGATGGATCGCGCTCGATCTGCTGGTTTCCACTGGCTGGCGACGCCGGTCGGTCGCGTTCGGCTACATGGCAGCGGCGGCGGGACTCTGGGCCGCGGGCGATCTGCTGCTGCTGTGCGCCGTCGACCCCGGCGAGCGCGAGATCGCCTTGCGTGTCAACTACCTCGGAATCTGCGCGACGCCGCTCGCGTTCGCCGCCGTTGCCGCGCAAGCCGCGCGTCCGCGCTGGTGGCGTCACGCGGGGCTCGTGCTCGCGATTGGCGCAGTGCCGCCGCTCGTCACCTACTCGTGCCTGTTCTGGGACAGCGCCGCGTGGTTCGTCGACTACACCGTCGTACCGCCGCGTCGGGGCGCGATCTTCTTCGCGAACATGTTCTACTCGTGGGCACTCACCGCGATCGCTTGGGTGTACTTCGCGCAAACGGCGGTGCGTCTCTCGAAGGCAAGTCCCGCTCGCATGTTGGCGTTGGCAGCCGGCACGGCTTCGCCGCTCGTTGCGAACTTCATCCACATTCTCGTGATCCCGACCGGGCCGGATCCGACGCCCGTGCTGATCGGATTCAGCGCGCTGCTGATCCGCTTCGCGGTGATCGAGTCGGGTCTCGCGCTCCATCTTCCGATCGCGCGCGCCGACGTGCTGGAGCAGGTCGAGGTCGGAATCCTGGTGGCGGATCTCGAGGGTCGCGTCGTCGATGCGAATCGCGCGGCGCGCGGCCTCACGCGCACGCCCGAGCCGCTCGGGAAACCGCTCGCCGCGCTGCTCGCCGCAGCGCGCGCGCGCACGGACGTGGCGGTCGAAGTGAGCAGCTTTCCGCTCCGCAGCAGCGTGGCGGAGGTAGGCTCGGCGGCGTTGCTCGAAGATCGCAGCGAAGCGCGCCGCTCCGAGCAGCGCCTGCAACTCGCGGCGCGGCTCGAAGCGTTGGGCTTCCTGACCGCGGGCATCGCCCACGAAGTCAACAATCCGCTCGCCTTCATCCGCGCGAACCTCTCGCAGCTCGAGAAGCTCGCGCACGAGCTATCCGATCCGCGCGTCGCGACGCTGCTCGCGCCGACCACGCGTTCGCTGCTCGGCGATGCAGGCGAACTGGTCAGCGATACGCAAGAGGGCGTCGAGCGCATCGCTGCGCTGGTGATGCGTCTCAAATCGTTCGCCCGCAACGATCCGCACGATCCAGCGCAGCGCACGTGGGTCGATCTGTCGCGGGTCGCGGAAGCGTCGATCGCGATGGCTTCGGCCGGCCTGCCGGCCGGCGCGATCCGGCGCAAGGGCTGCGCGGTACCGCCGGTATGGGCCATCGAGGGCGACCTCGTGCAGATCGCGCTGAACCTGCTCGTCAACGCCGTGCAGGCGAGCGATTCCGGGGTCGAGATCGAGGTCGAAGTGGCGCCCGCCGATGGCGGCGTCGCCTTGCGCGTGGCGGATCGCGGCAATGGCATCGATCCCGAGGCGTTGCCGCATCTGTTCGATCCGTTCTTCACGACGAAGCCCGTTGGCACCGGAACGGGGCTCGGGCTGTCGCTCTCCTACGACCTGGCGCGCCGCAACGCGGGCCGACTCGAAGCGAGCAACCGCGACGACGGCGGCGCGCTCTTCACGCTGTGGCTCCCGGTGGCGGAAGGCGAGAGCGAGGCGGATCGCTAGATTGCCGCGATGGCGCGTTTGATCTTGATCCGTCACGGCGAGAGCCTTGCCAACGCAGAGCGACGGTTCACGCATGGACCGCATGAAGCGCTCTCGGCACGCGGTCGCGACGAAGCGGTGCTGCGCGGTCGCAACGTCGCTGCGCGCTTCGATCCGGTCGCGATCTACGCCAGTCCGTTCGTGCGCGCGCTGGAGACCGCGCGGCTGATCGGCGCGGTGCTGGGCCTCGAGCCGGTCGTCGTCGAGGCGCTGCGCGAACAGGACTTCGGCACGCTGCGCGGTCAGCCCTACGAAGCCGTTGCCCGCGAGCCGCTTTGGCACAGCGATCGCTGGCGCTTCCGGCCGCCCGGCGGCGAGACGCTCGAAGAGGTCGGTCGGCGCGCCGGGCCCGCGCTCGACGCGATCGCCGCGCGCCACCTGGGCTCCGAGGTCGTGGTGGTGAGCCACGGCGGCGTGATGGCGGCGCTGCACGCGTGGACCACGGTGCAGCGCTTCGAAGGCACACCACAGCTCAGCGCGAACGCGGCGGGCTACGTCGTATGGCGTCACGCGGCGCGCTACGAAGGACCGTTTCCGCTCGAAGCCGGCGGCGACGAGGGCGCGATCGTCGGCTGACTCGGAAGGATCGCCGACGCGCTGGCTCGATGGACTTCGCTCGCGTTCGGCTCGCTGCGCGGCGCCTCAGGCGCCTTGCGGGTTGCGCGCTCGGCCGGCCCGGCGCGCTCCGCTTGCGCGTAGTACCGCGAGCGCTTCCGCGACGTTGCCGTAGGCGCGCTCGAGCGCGTTGCGCGCGGTCTCTTCGTCGGCGTCGGCGAGTTCCTGCAACAGCACCAGCGCCCGGTGCCACAGCTTGCGCGAGCCGGGTCGCAGATGCGTCATCCGATTGCCTTCGACACGCCCGAGCCGAACCATCACCGCCGTCGACAGGGAGTGCAGCACCATCTTCTGCGCGAGGCCGGCCTTCATCCGCGTCGAGCCGGCGATCACTTCGGGTCCCGTCAGCGGCGCGATCGAGATCTCCGCGGCGCGCGCGAGCGGTGAGTTGGGATCGCAGGTCAGCGCAATCCGACGTGCGCCGACTTGATACGCCACTTCGAGGCCTGCCAGCGCATACGGCGTACGACCGCTCGCGGAAATCGCGACCACCGCATCACGCGGTCCGAGATCGCGCGCGCGTAGCGCGGTGCGCGCACTCTCGGAGTCGTCCTCGGCGCCTTCGCGCGCGCACAGCAACGCAGCCGGGCCGCCGGCGATCAGGCCTTCGATGCGATTGGCCGGGAATCCGAAGGTGGGCGGAATCTCGGCGGCGTCGAGACAGCCGAGGCGACCGCTCGTACCGGCGCCGATGTTGAACCAGCGACCGCCGCCCGCGAGCACGTCGGCCAGCGCATCCGCGGCGCGTGTCAGTGCCGGCAATACGGCGCCGACCGCTTCGACCGCATGGCGGTCCTCGGCGTGGATTGCCGCGAGGATCTCTGCAGTGGAGCGCCGATCGAGGTCACTCGTCGCAGCGAGCGCGGCTTCAGTGGGCGACTCGTCGACGCGTTCGAGCTCGCGTTCCGCGCGCCGCGGGCGCTCGGGACGGTCGAGGAAGTGCGCCATCGTGAAGAGGCCTCGCAATCCGCAGCGCGCCACAACTGCGCGCGCCGCATCAGGTGGGTGGCTTGTCGGCGCGAATGGGTGACGCCCCAAGCGATCTCGGGAGTTGCCCGCGCAGCGAGCCGCAGCCGGCGAGCGAAATCCCCGTGCTAGCTGCTCGTTCGCTCGATCACCGCTCGCACGACGAGCGGCCAAGCGATCGTCGCATCGGAGAGAACCTCGGCGAAGCGACCGCCTTCGCTCGGCGGCAGGAACTTGCCCCACGAGATCCCCTCGGAATACGTGCAGCCAGAGAGGCCGCCCCAGTGCACGGGTTCCGGACAGATCCGCACGCCGTACCGAAAGCGTCGCACCGGCTCCGCGATGCCGAGTCGTTTCTCCGAGATCTCGAGGTAGGGCCCGACCTGCTGCGCCCAGTTGCGCGGCACGCCGCCGCCGATCGTGATGATTCCGATCCGTTCGTGCGCGCGGATGTGGTTGGTGTAGTGCTCGAGATCGAGGAACGGGTCGAACGCACGCCGGGGCTTGCCAGCCATCTCGCGGCGTCGGTTGTAGACCGCGACGTCGAGCCCCAGTTCGGAGTCGGTGAAGGCAGGGACGTAGACGGGCACGCTCCTGGCGATGGCGCTCTTCAGGATCGCGCGACCGTCGGCGTGCGTTGCGAGGTAGCGGCCCAGCGCTTCGGTGATCGCCTGCGAGCACAGCACGATTCCTTCGGGCAATCCATCGAGCACCGCGGAGACGATCTTCTCGGTGTCGTCGAGATTCTGCTCGAGTTCGAGCGTGTCGTAGACGCGGTTGTAGCCCTTCGCAAACAGCTCTTCGTCGTTCATCGACGGGCGGTGTTTGAAGTGCGACATGCCGGCCGCTTCGACGAAGCCGTGGGTCATCAGCGCGCCGGTCGCGACGATCGCCTGCACCCAGCCGCGATCGATCATCTCGCAGACCACGAGCCCCTGCTTCGCGATCGTCATCGCGCCGGAGATCGTCAGCACGCGGAAGCAATCGCGGTCGCGCACCATCGCTTCGAGCACGTCGGCCGCCTCGCCCAGGTTGCGACCGCCGAACGCAGTCGCCGCCATGCCGCGGATCAGCGCATCGACCGTCCCGGCGGCCGCGACGTCGAGCGGGCGCAGCGCTTCGAGCCCGTCGTCGGTGCCGGTGTGCAGATCTCGGAGCTTCGTGTGCGTCGTCATGCTTCCCCTTGGTAATGAAGATCGAAGCGTGCCGCCCTATCCCGCGTAGCGAGCCACCGGCGAGCGGCGAGGTTCACAAGGCCGCCAGCGCGTCGGGGTCGTGGACGGGGAGCGAACAAGTCGTGCCCCGGCAGACGTAGGCCGTCGGCCGATCGCCATGCGCCTCGCGACCCAGTAGCCACGCGCGATCGAGCGACGCGGGCGGCGCAGCGCCGGGCGCAACGACGATCACGCCGTCTTCGGGCGCCAGCACGCGACGCGCGCGATCGGCGAGCGCGGCGGTCGCGGGATCGGCGGAATCGCCGACGACGACCGCCACCGCGAGCCCGCGCGCGGCGATCGCCGAGGCGCGCGCGAAGGTTGGGAAGGCGCCCGGTGCGCGTTCGATCGAGTACGCGTTCGCGCGCAGCACGCGCGTCGCGGCGTCGTGCCACTCGCTGCGGCCGCTGAGCGCCGCAGCGCGCAACAGACCGAGCGTCGCCGATCCGGCCGCGTTGGGCGTTGCGCCATCCGGTTCCGCGCGCGGACGGTGCACCAGACGCTCGCCGTCGCTCGGCGTCAGATAGAGATCGCCTTCCGTTTCATCGAAGAAACGCGCGACGACGTCCTCCGCGAGTGCGACCGCGGCATCGAGGAAGCGATCTCCTGCGCCAGCTCGGTGCAGATCGAGTGTGGCTTCGAGCAGCGCCGCGACGTCTTCGAGGAAGCCGGTGACGTGCGCGCGCCCCTCGTTGTAGACATGCGTGAGCCGCCCGTTGGTGTCGCGCATCCGCGTCAGCACGAAATCGGCGGTGGCGACGGCGTCGCCGAGCATCGTGGCGTCGCCGAGCAGACTGCCGGCGCGCGCGAGCCCCGAGATCAGGTAGGCATTCCACGACGCGACGCGTTTGCGGTCGGTCGCGGGCGGGATGCGCCCGGCGCGCACGGCGAGCAGCTCCGCGCGCTCGGCGGCGAACCGCGCGCGCTCGCGTCGCGCCGCGTCGACGAGCTGCGTGGTGCCGTGCTCGAAGTTTCCCGTCTTCGTCACGCCGTATGCGGCACAGAACGCCTCGCCACGTTCGTCGCCGAGCACGCCCCGCACCTGGTCCGGCGTCCACACGTAGTAGATGCCTTCTTCACCCTCGCTGTCGGCGTCCTGGCTCGCGAAGAAACCTCCATCGGGCGCCGCCATCTCGCGGCGCAGATACGCGACCGTCTCGCGAATCGGCCAGACCAGCTCGTCGTTCGTGCAGCCGGTGCGCCGCCACGTCTCGGCGTAGACACGCAACAGTTGCCCCTCGTCGTAGAGCATCTTCTCGAAGTGCGGGATGGTCCACGTGGCGTCGACGCAGTAGCGGTGGAAGCCGCCGCCGAGTTGATCGAAGAGACCGCGGCGCGCCATCTCGCGACACGAGAGCACCAGATGCTCGAGCGCCGGCTGCGCGGAGGCCGCGGGCAACACGTCGATTGCAGCGAGCAGCGCTTCGAGGCTCGTCGGTGTCGGGAACTTCGGCGCGCCGCCGAAGCCGCCCGATTCGGCGTCCGCGCCTTCCATCAGCCCGATCGCGGCATCGCGCAGGCTGTGCGCACCGGGCGGCGCCGTCGCGACGCCCGCCGGTCGTCGCGAAAGCTGCGCCACCAGCTGCGAGGCGCTCTCCTCGACGTCGGCTCGCTGCGTGGCCCACGCGCGACCGAGACTCGCCAGCACATCGCGAAACGACGGCAATCCGTGTCGCGGCGCCGGCGGGAAATAGGTTCCGCCCCAGAACGGTCGCCCGTCGGGCGTGCAGAACACCGTCAGCGGCCAGCCACCATGACCGCTGGTGCGCACCACGAAGTCCATGTAGATGCGATCGACGTCGGGCCGCTCTTCGCGATCGACCTTCACCGGCACGAAGAGCTGGTTCAGCAGCGCCGCGGTCGCCTCGTCCTCGAACGACTCGCGCTCCATCACGTGACACCAATGACAGGCGCTGTAGCCGATCGACACCAGCAGCGGCTTGTCTTCGTCGCGGGCCTTCGCGAGCGCCGCCTCGCCCCACGGATGCCAGTCCACCGGATTGTGCATGTGCTGGCGGAGATACGCCGAAGTCTCGTGTGCGAGGCGATTCGTCGGCTGGTCGCTCGTGTCGGTCATCGCGCCAGAGTAGCCGCGCAAACCTCGTTCGCGGCGCTTCTCGGCCAGCGAAGGTGATGCCGCGCAAGCAACCAATGAGGGCGCAGGGCGGGGAGGGTCCCGCGCGCAGTTCCGCAG
>JANLTC010000177.1:0-28477 GCA_031362725.1 Deltaproteobacteria bacterium
CCGGCCACCGGCGGCCCCGTGCAGCATCGAGGCGGTCACGTCGACGCACACCTCGACTCGATTCGGTGTCGGATCGGGAGTCGGAACAGATGCAGCGAGCGCGCCGTACACTTCCACCGCGATGCTCGCCGGAACGATCGAGCTCGCCGTCCCGCCCGCGAGCGAGCCGCCCTGCGACACGGCGGGAGCAGGTCGGGCCCCCACACAGCCGAGCAGCAGCACGGCGCACCCGACACCGATCTCGGCTCGCGTCCAGCGCGACGCGCGCGCGTTCACGGCAGCACCGTGTCGCTCGATTCCGGTGTGGCGTCGGCGCGCGTGCTGACCGAAGGCGTCGGATCGGACTCGCTGCGAGCGGCGTCGAAGGCCCGCAGCAGCTTGGGGGGCGTCGTGCTGGGGTCGAGTTCGAGCGCGGGCAACGCGCGCAGCGCCCGCGCGAGGCTCGCGCGCGCCGCGCGCTCATCGCCGAATGCGATGAGCGCTGTTGCCGAGAGCGTCTCGAGGCGGACCTGGCGATCGGTGACCGGCTCGGTGATGCGGGCCTTTGCAAGGAGCGGGCGCACACCGCGCAAGAGTTCGAGCGCCTCGTCGAAGCGGGCTGTGCGGATCATTCCCTCCGCGCGCGCAAGCGAGGCGTCGAGTGCGGCGAGGTCGAGCTCTGTGGCCTGCGCCCGAGGGCGGAGCGGCCCCGGCGGTCGCCGGAGATCCGCAGCGGCCTGCGCCGCGTGCTCCAGGACGACCAGCGGGTGCGTCCGTTCGATTCCGGCTCGCGCCAACTGGCTGGTGGGGTCGAGGCACAGCGCGCGTTGGCAAAGGCGGTTCGCCTCGGTGCGGTCCTTGTTCTCGAGCTGAAGCGAGAGCTCGAGCAGCTGATCGGCCCGCATCCGCGCCCAGCGGGCGCGCAGCGGATCCGCGTCGGCGACGGTCGGGAGGGGGCTGAACTCGCCGGGCCACGGAGCGCACGATTCCCCCGCCTGCCCCGGCGTCGCGAACGCGAGCAGGCAGAGCCCGAGCAGGGTGGGCCCGCGCAACATCTGAACTGCACCTCCGACGCAACCTCTCCCTGCCCCAGGGCGACTCTACCAGACGCTGCATGATTCGGTTGCAATTCCGTCGCAACGCCTTGCGCTAGCAAACGAATTGGGAGCGGACGGTCCCCGCTCGAGGCGCTGGGAGACGCCCGCCTCCATGCTTCGCTTCCATCCCGTGTGCATCGGTCGCGGCGTCGCGTGAGGGATCGCAATATGGAGACGCGCAGCGGCGGTCTTGCTGACCAGTCGTACCCTGCTACCTGGGAGACCCCGATGTCCGACCCCGCCATCACGCACGCCTTCCTTCTTGCCGACGTCGAAGCGCTCGAGCCGTTCGCGTACGTGCTGGTGAGCCCCGCTGGCAAGCCGCTCCAAGCGGTCGAGGTGACGCGCTTGGCCGGTGGCGGACTCGAGGTACGGGTTCCCGGGCGGCCGCGGATCGTGCCGGAGCTGCCCGTCGCGTTGAGCGACTCGCTGTCCCGGCGTGGTTTCGTGTCGGAGAAGCCGGCGGATCCCACGGTGCCGTGGGTGCATGCGGTCAGCGACGCGGCCGCGGCCGTGGAACTCGCCCAGCGTTTGATCACCGAAGTATTCGAAGCGAAGCCGGACACGGCGCTCGACGTCGCGCACGGCAGCCACCGAGCGGAGCACGATGCGTTGCAGAAACTCGCGGTCGTACGCGAGCGACTCGAGCGCGTGCTCGCCGAGATGGCCAAAGCGCGGCCGGAACAGGACGCGGACGGCGACTACCTGCTCCCGATTGGCAATGTGCGCGTCTCGGTCGCGCCGCGCGTGGCGCCGGGCGGGCCGGTGATCGTGCGCGTCTTCGCGATCACCAACGTGGGCATGACGGTGGCGCCCGAACTCGGTCTCTTCCTCGCGCGACTGAACTTCCGGCTGATGTTCGGACGCTTCGCGCTCGATGCCGAGCACGCGGCGATCTGGTTCGACGAGACGCTCCTCGGCGACCAACTGAGCGACGAGGCGCTGCGCTTCACGGTCGGCATCGTCGCGTCGACGGCGGACGAGTGGGACGATCGGCTCCAGCAGATGTTTGGCGGCGTGACCTACCAGCAGATGCTGAAAGGCGACGCCGAACAGGGTACGCCCCCGACCAAACCCGGCAGCGGCGGGTATCTGTAGCGACGCGGCGCGCGATCAGCCTCGCTTCGTGTAGCGGTGCCAGGTTCCATCGGGCTGCGCCAGTCGATCCGCCACCACCGCCAGTACCTCGGCGTGAAATCCCATGCCCGTGTGGCTGCATTCGACCTCGACGTTCTCGCGCTCGGCACCCTCGGCTTCCAGACAGCTTTGCCAGTGCACGATGCCATCGGTCTTGGAATAGATCGACGTCGTCGGAACCGGTACCGGCGTGCGCAGATGGGCGCGCAGGTCATGCGCGTCGCGCAGCGAGCGGCCGCCCGGCCGGATCGGCACCAGCCGCGCCGCGTGGCTGGCCGAGATGTCGCGGAACGGTGTACCGAGCGTAATCACGCTGCGCACGGTGTCGGGATGGGCACGCGCGAGTTCACGGGCGTAGATGCCGCCGAGGCTCCAACCGACCAGGCTCACGCGTTCGCCGCGCTCGCGGCGGGTTTTCATCAGCAGATCATCGAGCTTGCCGCGCAGCGCGTCGTTCGGGCCCACGTTGACGCCGAGGCCCCAGCCGCGCGCATCGTACGAGAGAGCACGCAGGAAGCGGCGCAGCGGAAGCGTCGAGAAGTCGCCCGCCAGCAGGCCGGGCAACACCAACACCGGGTGTCCGTCGCCGCGCGCAGCACTTTCGCGGGCCTTTTTTCGGGGGCCGACGCGAGCAAGCTCGAGCGCAGCGCGGCCCTGCTCGAGGACGAAGAGCGAGAGGGGCGGGGGGCCGATCGTTTCCCAGTTCGGTGTGCTCATGCTTTGAACCTAAGACCGGGGAGGCGGATGTCACGCCGGGCGGCGCGTTTTCGGGCGAACCGCGTGCCGCGCCCTTGTCGTCGCACCGACATCCAGCCCATCGACGAACGTGCGCAAGCGACCTATCGCGTCGGGCAGATGCGCGATGAAACCCATGTGACTCGTTGGATACCAATGGATCTTCGGCTTCTGCCAGCGTCGCCACATCGTTCGCACCACCGATGCGCGAAAGAAGTGATCGTCCTTGGCGGCGAACAGGCAGATGCGTTCTGTGGGAATCACCGGCTTCAGGTCGTTCCATCCCATCCGGTCCGTGAAGGCGCCGAAGTCGCGCGGCGTCCAGCCGAAGCGCTGGAGGTCTTCGCGCATCGCACCGAGCACGGGTGCATCGGCGACCAGTGCGCCGAGATCCATGTGCGCAATGAACGGCGCTGCGAACGCGAAGCCTGGCTCGAGGCAGGTGAGCGACGCCGCGAGCGCGCCGCCGAGCGAGAGCCCCGCGATGCCGACCGGCTGCGGCGACTCCTTCTGCAGTACCGCCAGTAGCGTGCGCGCGTCGAGGATCGTCTGACGCAGCGACTCGACGCTCCGCACCACGTCGGCGGTCCAGTACAGCTCGCCGTCGAAGCGCGAATCGCGCGACTTGCGGCGCCCGTGGTAGGGCGGCTGCAGTTGCACCACCTCCATCTGCAGTACCTGCGCCATCGTCGCGAGCAGGCCGAACTCCTCGATGAACGTCTCGGGCTGCATGTAGCCGTGGATGTAGAGAAGTCGCGGGCGACTCGCATGCGTGTCGGGACGGATGCGCCGGGCATAGACGGTGTGGTTGCGGCGGCGGCGCTCCTGGTAGTAGCGGCGGAACTCCGGCTCGAGCGGCTCGTGGAGCGATGGGAACGAAAGGTCTTCGCTCATCAGACCGGGCAGGCGCCAGCGCGTGCGGCGCAGGGCAGGGGGTACGCGCCGCGGAGGCGGGAACAGCGCGGAGAGGCTCTTGCCCTCGTAGGCGCCGAGCTGCTCCAGCGTGTTGCGTGGCCGCGGTCGCAGCACCTGGAGGACGCGCGCGAGCGCACCCGCGATGTCGTCGAGATGGGTCGGATCCGTCATGCGTACTTTGCGGCCTCCTGCGCGAGCAGCATAGTGATCGCGAGTCCCTGTAAGCTCGCTCTCGACGGAGGGGATGCCATGGCATCGCGGCCCGACGAAGGAACCCCGCTCTCGGCCGAGGACCTCGCATTCTGGTACTCGGATCAGCCGCGCCAGCGGACGACGATGGCGATGCTGATACTGCTCGACCGCGCACCGGATCCGCGACGGCTCGCGGCCGCGGCGTGGCGGATGGTCGAAGCCGTGCCGCGACTGCGGCAGCGCGTGGTGGACTCGCCGTTCGATCTCGCCCTCCCGCGCTGGGAGGAAGACCCGACCTTCGACCTCGCATTCCATGTGCGCCGCTACGCGCTTCCCGAGGACGACGCGGACGATGGCGATGCCAGCGCGCTGTTCCAGCGTCTCGGGCCGATCTACGAGCGGCCCTTCGATCGCACGCGCCCGCTCTGGGAACTCATCGAGATCGACCGGCCCGGAGGCCGTGCGGCGATCTTCTTCCGGCTCCACCATGCGGTGGCGGATGGCGTGGGTGGCAACGCGATCCTCGCGGCCCTGACCGACGCCACGCGTGACGGCGAGCCGCTGCCGCCGCCGCCAGCGAAGCAGCCGGGCGCGTGGCCCGAGCCGAGCTTCGCCGGTGCGCTGGCCCGCGCGCTGCGCGACCGCGCCACGCAGGATGCGGGGCATGCGGCTGCCGTCGCCGGCGCGTTCTGGCAAGTCTTGCGCGAGCCTTCGCTGGTGCTGCGCGCCGCGCGCGTTGCAACCTCCCTGGTGGACGATGCGAGACACCAGAGCAAGTCACCGCTGCGCGATTTCGGCCGCGCGCGGCGGCTCGCCGGCATCGACGTGCCGTTCGAGCCGCTCCGCGCCGCGCGCGCCGCGTTCGGCGTGCGCATGGTGGACGTGCTGTTGGCGGCGGTCGCGGGCGCCGCGGGCGCCTGGCACCGCGCACATCACCTCGGGCGCGTGACGGAGCTGCAGACGCTCGTACCGATCAATCTGCGACCGCGCGCTGCGCAAGGTCTCGCTGCGGGGGTCGGCAACCGCGCGACGGGCATCGTCGTGCGTCTCCCGATTCGAATCAGCGATCCGGGCAAGCGCTGTCGCGAGATCCATCGGCGCGTCGAGGAGCGCAAGGCGCATCCGGCTGCCGAACTGCTTCCGGCGCTCGCCGGCCTGCTCGCGACGTTGCCGCGGCCGCTCTATCGCGCGCTCGCGTACCAGAGCGCCAAGGCGATCGACCTGATCGTCACGAACGTGCCGGGCGTTCCCGTGACGCGATATGTCGCGGGCGCGGAGATCGAGGCCGCCTACCCGTTCGCGCCGGTCGCGCCGCACTGTCCGATCAGTGTTGCGCTCTACGGCTACCGCGATCGCCTCTTCGTCGGCGTCGACGCCGACGCCACCGCAGTGCCCGACCTCGACGTGTTCTGCAGCGAACTCGCGCGGTCGTTCGAGCAGGTCGTTGCAGCGAGCCGTTGATCAATTGGTACGCTCGGCTTGGCGAACCGATCCCGGCTCGCATCGAAAGGAGTATTCCATGACGTCCACGAAAACGGCTGCGTTCGCGCTCGCTAGCTTGCTGCTGTTCAGCGTCGCGGCAGCGGCGCAGAGCCAGATCGAGGCGATCGCGAAGACGTCGCCCGCGCAGCGCGCGAAGGTCCAGACGGGGCTGATGAAAGAGAAGCTGGCGCTCACGGCCGAGCAGTTGCCGAAGGTCGACGCGATCAACCTCGCGACCGCGCAGAAGATGCAGCCAGTACTCGAAAGCACCGCCGGACCGATGATCCGGATGCGCCAGGCGAAGAGCAACGAGAACGAGCGCGACACGGCTCTCCAGCAGGTGCTGACGCCCCAGCAGTACCAACAATGGCTGGCCGCGAAGGACGAGATCAAGCAGAAGGCCGAGCAGAAGTTGCTCGAGAAGGGCAAGTCCGGCGGGAACTGAGCGACCGGGCCGTCGCAACGATCCCCGGAGAGCTGCGCACTCAGTAGTGGCGGTATCGCCGTTGCACGTGCGCCTGCCGCATGCGGATCCGCTCGCTTCGTTCGGTCGTTGACACCGTGCGCGTTTGCGCAGGCAGATGGCTGCCGAGCGTATCGAAGCGGACCCTCGTCACCGTCGTCGTCGGCACTGCGTCCGGTGCTTGCGTGTAGGCCCAGCGCAGCGACAAGAAGCCCTCCGGCAAACCCGTCGTGTCGAGCCAGTTCGGCACGCCGGGATCGCGATGCGCGACGACGTAGCGATGGACGCCATCGGCATCGGGTTCGGTCTGGCAGCCGTTCAAACTGCTCTGGTGGTTCGCGAAGTCGAGTGACTCGCCCCACAGGTTCGCGAGATGGAAGCCCATGTAGACCGGCGGAACGGGGACCGACACCTCGACCAGCAGCGCTTCGTCGGGGGCGAGTTCGAAGACACCGCCTGCGTACAAGTTGGTCGGCTGGCCACCGAAGTGACGGCCGGCGTTCGGCGCGTTCAAGTCGTTGCGCGGCATGAAGCGTTTGCCGTCGCCGTTGCGGTCCTCATGGGTCTCGAGCACGACCGCATAGAACTCGTTCCAGTAGCGCATCTGGTTGTCGACGATCGCGCCAATCCGCTGCATCTGCGCCGCGACGCACGCGGGGCCAGGCGCTTCGGGATGCGCACCCTCGGAGCCGATCCGGAAGATCTCGAGGTCGAGCAGGTCCTCGCGCTGCCAGTCGTCGAAGAGTTCGCGCAGCACCACCCAGCGCGACGTGAACACCACCGGTTCGCCGCCCTGCCTCGAAGATCGCGACGCCTTCGTTGCGAGAAAGTTGCCGCGGTGACCCTCAGGCCGCGTCGGCGCCAGCAGGATCTCGAAGCTGCCATCGGGCTCGACCTCGAGTTGCGACGAGTCGAGCACGCCGCCATTGGCGCGCGTTCCGGGACGCAGTTCGGTGATGCTCCCCGAATCACCGACGTAGCCGCTCGGCGTTTCGAAGATCACGTACTGGGGCGCCTTGCGACCCGTGGTCGTTGCCGGCTTGCCGCGCCAGTGGCGCGTGTCGCCCGCGCGGCCGCGGATCACGTAGCGTTGATCGCCGTCGATCGGCGCATAGAGGTAGACGGCGTCGGCGTTGTCGATGGTGGCCTTGGCCTGCGGCTCGATCGCACGGCGAAAGCGCGGAAAGAGCGGATCTTCGAGCGCCCGACCGATCGCGCCGTGCAGAAAGCCGAGCAGGTATCGGTAGCCCTCGGCGAGGCTGCGATCGCCAGGCGGCGGTGCGAAGAGGTTCGGGTCGTCCACTGCGTTGCGCGCGGCGGCGAGCTGCGCGAGGAGCGCGTCCCAGGCGGCGCGCAGCGTCGCACTCGCGTCATCCGGCTGCTCGGACATCAGCTCTCCTCGCGCAGGGCGGGCCGCGGCGCGTCGTCATCCCAATGGAAGCGTTCGAACAGCTCGGCGAGTCGCGTGTGGATCTCGTCTTCTCGCAGCCCGAACTCCGCGAGACTGGTTGCGTTCGACGACTCGTGCCGCCGCGCGGTCCGCTCTTCGACCGCGAGCGTCTGCTGGAATGCCGGCGTCATCGCGAGCCCGAGTTCCGCGTACAGGCGTTCGACCACGCGCTTCGGTTCCGCCACGAGGTCGCGGTAGTCGATGATCGCCCGCGGCGTCTGGGGATGTCGCGCCAGCACCTCCAGCGGATACGCATAGCTGTGGTAGGACTGCTCCGCGAGCACGCGCAGCGAGGGCTGCATCTCGGCGTCGCTCCAGCCGCGCATCCGCCAGGCTGCTTGCATCAGCTTCAGCAGACTCGGGATCGTTTCGGTTGGAGTGCGCATCGCCAAGACGAAGCGCGCGTCCGGGAACGTCTCGATCAGGCTCGCGGTGCGACCGCAGAAGATCGGGTTCTTTGACAGATGGATCTTCTCGGCACCGTTCAGGTAGAGCTGGCGCCGGACGCATTCTTTGTAAAAGCGCATCAAGCGGCGGCGCTCGCGCTCGGGTCGGTCGTCGACATGGTAGAAGTCGAGTTCGCCGAGATACGGGAGCCGCACGATCCAAGAGCCCGACGCGCACGAGTACGTGAGCACGCCATCGTCTTCCTCGGGCGCCGTGAGGCTCATCGCATGCAGGTGGCGCGTGCGACCGAACTTGCGCTCCTCCCAGGCCCTGGCGCGCGTCTCGAATGCACCGCCGAGATAGCGACGGTCCCACGCCGCAAGCAATCGGATCGCCTTCTTCTGGAGCAGCGATGGGAAGAAGAGTTCGTAGAGACGGAAAGCGCTGAAGCGTTCGGCGTCCGCGCTGAGAAGCCGGTGCAGCAACGTCGTTCCACTGCGCGCGTGGCCGATGATGAAGACGGGCGTGCGCACGTCCACCCGTCGCAGCGCGGGGAATAGGATCGGGTCGAGGAAGAAGCAGAGCGCGTGGAAGGTCGCGACGGTCGGGACGACGAGCAGCAGACTGATCAGCAGCCGCGTGCGATTGCGCGGATTTCGCTCCCGCCAGCCGAGGCGCAGCATCTTTCGATACGTGCTGAAGTCGAAGTAGAAGATCACGCGGCAGCGCGCCCCCACGAGTCGGTGTCCGGGGTGATAGCAGTTGGGCCGCAGTCGGGAGTGAGGCTCGGCGTCCCGGCGGGTGGAGGAGGGCGCTCGCGCGGCAATCGCGACGGCGAGTCCGCTTGCGCCCCCGGTCAGCGGGCACGCTGCACCTCGAGGTGCCCGCTCGCTCGATCTGGAAGACGGATGCTCCGCTCGGAACGTCGCGAGCGCTCCCGCCCCGATCCGTCTAGTGTCCGCCCACCAATTCGGGGGTGAACTCGTGCGCCGAATCCTCGCACGCGCCTTTCTTCGTGTGACGGGATGGACGGTCGAGACCGCGCCGCCCGAGACGCGCCGCTTCGTGTTGATCGCGGCTCCGCACACGTCGAACTGGGATCTGCTGTTTCTGCTCGCGTTCGGCGCGGCGTTCGACCTGCGCATCTCGTTCATGATGAAGCACACGGTGTTCCGCGGGCCGCTCGGGCCGTTCTTCCGGAGCCTTGGTGGCATCCCGATCCGCCGGGACCGGCGCGGGAACCTGGTGAAGCAGATGGTCGAAGTGTTTCGCCGCGGGGAAGATCTGGTGCTGGTGGTTCCGGCCGAAGGGACACGATCTCGCGTCGAGCACTGGAAATCGGGCTTCTATCACATCGCTCGCGAGGCGGGCGTGCCGATCGTGCTCAGCTACCTCGACTGGGGCCAGAAACGCGGAGGCTTCGGACCCGCAGTGATCCCGACCGGCCGCTATCGCGAAGACATGGACACGATCCGCGACTTCTACGCCGACAAGACCGGCCGGCACCCAGAACTCTTTGCCGAACCGAAACTGCGCGAAGAGGATGAGCTGTCCTCTCCGCCCGCATCCTGACCCGCCGCGCGGAACTACGCGAAGTCGAGGATGGCGCGGATCACCTGTTGCTGATGCGCGGCCGGTAGCTCCGGATAGATCGGCAGCGACAGGATCGTGCGTGCGGCCTCTGCCGCGCGCCGCGGCGCCTCGCGAAAGACGACGCGCGTGCGCAGCGCTTCGACGTCTTGCAGCGCCAGCGGGTAGTGCACGAGTGTTGCAACACCCGCCGCGGCGAGGTGTTCGCGCAGCGCATCGCGGCGTTCCGACTGGATCACGAACTGGTGATAGACGTGATGGACGCCCGCGCGCTCGACTGGAAGTCGGAGCTTCGCTGCGGGCAGTGCCTCGCGGTAGCGCGCCGCATTCGCGCGACGGCGGAGATTGCCCGTCGCGAGGTGGCGCAGCTTCACGCGCAGGATCGCCGCTTGCAGCTCGTCGAGGCGTTCGTTGCGCCCCGGCTCGATGAAGTCGAAGCCGCCGCGATTGCCGTAGTTGCGCAGCCGCGCGAAACGCTCCGCGAGCGCCGCGTCGGTGGTGACGATCGCGCCCGCGTCGCCGATCGCGCCGAGATTCTTGGTGGGATAGAACGAGAAACAGCCTGCGACACCGACGCTGCCCGCCGCGCGTCCCTGGTCCAGCGAGCCGTGTGCCTGCGCGCAGTCTTCGATCACCGGGATGCCGTGGCGCGCCGCAATCGCGCCGATCGCAACGAGATCGGCACACTGCCCGTAGAGATGCACCGGCACGATCGCGCGCGTTTGCGGAGTGATCTCGGCTGCGAGCGAGGTGGGATCCATCAGCACGGTGTCGAGCTGCACGTCGGCCAGTCGCGGCGTCGCGCCGACGCTCAGCACGGCCATCGCGGTGGGTACCGCCGTCAGCGCGGGGATCACCACTTCATCGCCGGGACCGATGCCGAGCGCGAGGAACGCGAGCTCCAACGCGGCCATGCCGGAGCCGACACCGATCGCAAACGGCACCGCCGCGTAGGCTGCGAATTCGGTCTCGAAGGCGCGTCCCTCGCCGCCGAGCACGTACTCGCCACTCGCGAGCACGCGCGCGATCGCGGCGTCGAGTTCGCCCTGATGCTCGCGGACCTGCGCCGCGAGATCGTGGAACGGCAGCATCAGGCGGGCTTGCCGCACAGCATCAGGTGGTAGGGGCAGATTCCGCTGGTGTAGGTCTCGCTGCGCGCGATCGGCGCGACGTCCGAGACCAGCTTCTGCCAGTGCGCGGCGTCGCGAATGTGCTCGCCGTAGTCGAGTTGGTGGATGAGACGGGTCGGGAGCGATGCGTCGGGCAGTTGCACGTCCTCGATGACGAGCAGTCTCCCGCCCGGCGCCAGGTGGCCGAGTGCGGCGCGCAGGAAGGCGCACGCCGATTCGTCGTCGAGGTGATGGAGTACGCCGTTGACCAGCACCAGATCGAATGACGTCCCGACGCCCGGCCAGACCCGCGCGTCGCCAGCCAGGTAGCGGTGCTGCGGATTGCGGCGCGTGGCGAAGGCGAGATAGCCCGGATGCACGTCCACGCCGACGTAGCCGGCCGGATCGAAGAGGGTCGAGTACTCGCCGGTGCCACAGCCCACGTCGAGCACGCGCGGCGTGCCGAGCGAATCACGTACCGCCGCGATGCGCTGTTTCGTGGCACGGAAGTTCGCTTCCGGCAGCTTGCGCAGCCAATGGAAGGTGAGCGGGTGTTCCGCGAGTCGGTCGGCAAAGCGGCGGATTCCATCGATCCAGGCCATCGATCCCCATCCCGTCGACCGCAGGCGTCGACGCATCTTCGGGTTTCAGTCGAGGTAGCGGCCGAGGTGCTGTTGGTAGTAGCGGATCGAGCGCGCCAGACCGTCGTCGAGGCCGACGCGCGGCTCCCAGCCGAGATCGGCGCGGATCCGCGCGTAGTCCACCGTGACGCTGCCGACGTCGATGCGCTTGCGCTCGGGCGGGAACGGCACGAAGCGCAGCGAACCGCTCCCCGCGATGTCGACGAGGCTCGTCGCGATCTCTCGCAGCGAGACGGGAGCCGGCGAGCCGAGGTTGTAGATCTGGCCGCGCGCGGCGGGCGTCATGGCGGCGAGCAGCAGCGCATCGACGACGTCGTCGATGTAGTTCATGTCGCGGACCTGGGTGCCGTCGCCCATGATCTCGATCTCGCCGCCTTCGACGACCTTGCGAACGAACCAACCGATGAAGCCCTGGCGCGGATGTTTCACGAGCACGCCCGGGCCATACGTGTTGGTGAGGCGCAGCACCGACGACCAGATCCCGTAGACCTCGTCGTAGAGCCGGTGGTACTGCTCGGCAGCCCACTTGTGGATGCCATTCACGTCGACGGGTCGGCACGGATGCGATTCGTCGACCGGAAGCCGGTCGGGCCGGCCGTAGATCTGGCGCGTGCTCGAGTAGACGATGTGCGCGGCACGATTGGTGCGCCGGCATGCCTCGAGCACCGCGAGCGGCGCGTGGCAGTTGTTCTCGAGGTCGATGTCGGGCCGACTCATCGAATCGGTGTGCGAGACCTGACCGACCAGGTTGAAGATGAAGTCGCGACCCTCGACGCAGGCTTCGATCGCCGGCACCTCGCGCACGTCGTCGACGACCAGCTGGATGCGGTCGCGGATGTCGTCGACGTTGAAGAGGTTGCCGCCGTAGCCGGGCACCAGCGCGTCGATCACCGTCACCTCGGCGCCATACTCGACCATGCGTCGCGCGACATGGCTCCCGATGAAGCCGAGACCGCCCGTCACCAGCACGCGCCGGCCGCTGAACGCGGCGCGCTGTACCGGACTCACCGCGCGATCTTCTTGTCGCGGATCAGCTCGATCCACAGCTTGCCGAGACCGATCGCCACTTGACCGACGCGCCGCAGGTTGAAGAACTGCGAACGCCCGTGTAGCCGGTGATAGTGATGGACCGGGACGTAGTGCGTCCGGAAACCGGACTTCTCGATCTTCGTCACGAGCTCGACGCAGATGAGCCCGGTGTCGCGCGTCAGCTCGATGCGTTGGAAGACCGCGTTGCGCACCAGGCGGAAGTCGCAGTCGACGTCCGGTGTCTGGAGTCCGAACGCGAACTTGATCATCCAGTGGTAGAGCCGGCCGATGACGATCCGGTGCGCCGGGTCGTTTCGCGCGATCTTGAAGCCGTTCACCATGTCGGCGCCTTCGCGCGCGGCCCACAGCAGCGACAGTTCGCAGACGTCGTACTGCGCATCGCCGTCGGTGTAGAACACCCATTCCTTGCGTGCCGCCGCGAAACCCGAGCGCAACGCACCGCCGTAGCCGCGGTTCTTCGGATGCGTGACGACGCGCAGCCGCGGACAGATCTTGGCGAGTTCGTCGAGCACTTCGGGCGTGTGGTCACGACTGCCGTCGTCGACGACGATCACTTCCCAGTCGTCGGTCAGCTCGCGCAGCGTACGCGACACCAGCAGCACCTGGCTCGCGATCGTGCCCCAGTCGTGATAGGCCGGGAAGAACGCGCTGATGCTGCCGGGGGCGGGAGGCAGCTCAGGGACTTTGCTCGCAGCGCTCACCGTGACACTCCCGCTTTTCTGGACCAGCAGGGCGCGAAGCGCCTCGCCCGCCGGGTCATCAGGCAGGGCGCAAAGCGCCTGGCCCTCCTGGTCATCAGGCCGGCTAATACTACGGACCCTTCGGGGAGTCAATCGAGCGCAGGCACGCCTCCGGGCTGGTGCGATTGCTTCCGTCATCTGGAAATCGGCCGTAGCGTCGGGCGCTTGAGTCCCCGTCGCGCGATTCGCTTTCTGGTTGCCGCGCGCCGCGTCGGGCAGGCATGCTGTGCGCGGAAATAGGGGAGGGACGCCGTGCCGGGACCGCTCGCTGGGATCAAGGTGCTCGAGGTCGCGCAGTGGTGGTTCGTGCCGGCGGCGGGTGCCGTACTCGCCGACTGGGGTGCGACCGTCGTGAAGATCGAGCACCCGGTGCGCGGCGACGCGCAGCGCGGGCTCGCGGCCGCGGGCTTCTCGATGAGCATCGGCGGCGTCGACTTCATGATGCAGCAGAGCAATCGCGGCAAGCGCAGCGTCGCGCTCGACATCGGCGTCGCCGAAGGCCGCGCGGTTTTGATGGACATGGCACGCGACTGCGACGTGTTTCTCACCAACTTCCTGCCGGGCGCGCGCGCCAGATTGAGGATTGACGTCGACGACATCCGCGCGGTGAATGCGCGCGTCGTCTACGTGCGCGGCTCCGGCCAGGGACCGCTGGGCCCCGACCGCGACCGCGGCGGCTACGACGCGACGGCCTTCTGGTCGCGTGGCGGCGTCTGCAGCGCGCTGACGCCGCCACACGCAGAAGTGCCGACGATGCAGCGCCCGGCGTTCGGCGATTCGATCGGCGCGATGACCGTCGCGGGCGGGGTCGCCGCGGCACTGCTGCAACGCGAACGCACCGGCGTTGCGCCCGTCGTCGACGTGTCGCTGCTCGGAACCGCGATGTGGGTGATGGCGCCCGACATCGTCGCCAGCAAGCTGCTCGAAACGGGCAAGGGCGGCATTCCGTCGTTCACGCGCGGTACGGCGCCGAACCCACTCGCGAACTCGTACAAGACCAAGGACGGCCGCTGGCTGCTGCTGATGATGTTGCAGCCAGATCGCTACTGGGCGGGATTCTGCGCCGCCGTCGAGCGACCCGATCTGCTCGCCGACGCGCGCTACGCCGACGGCACGCAGCGCTTCCAGAATCGCGAGACGCTGGTCGCCGATCTCGACGCGATGTTCGCCGCAGAGCCGCTCGCCGCCTGGCGCGCGCGACTCGATCGCCAAGAAGGTCCGTGGGCGCCGATGCAGACCGCGCTCGAGCTGAACGACGATCCGCAGGCGATCGCGAACGGCTATACGCGTCCGGTGGACGGCGGCGACAAGGGCTCGTTCGCGCTCGTCGCGAGCCCCGTGCAATTCGACGGCAACTCACCGCCGCTGTCGCCCTCTCCAGAGATGGGACAGCACACCGAAGAGGTGCTGCTGGAGATGGGGTTGTCGTGGGATCAGCTCGCTGCGCTGAAGAAGACCGGTGCGATTCTCTAGTCGCGCGCTCCGTCACCAGGTCATCGGCACCGAAGCGAAGCCCATCACGCTGGTCATGTGGACGCGCGTGCAGCGCGACTCGTCGATCGACCACTCCGGGATCTGCGCGAGCAGCGTCTCGAGCGAGACGCGGGCCTCGAGCCGCGCCAGCGCGGCGCCGAGGCACTTGTGGACACCGTGTCCGAGCGCGAGCTGGATCGCGATCGGGCGCGAGACGTCGAAGCGGTCCGCGTCGGGGAACTCGCGCTCGTCGCGACAGGCGGCGCCAGTGACGAGCAGCACACGCGCGCCCTTCGGAATCGAGCGGCCGTACCATTCGACGTCGTCCGTGGCCTTGCGACCCTGGTACTGCGACGGCGGCCAGTAGCGGAGGCACTCCTCGATCGCGGCGGGTATCAAGGCCGGATCGCTCGCCAGCGTGCGTCGGGCATCGGGGTGGCGCGCGAGCAGCACGACCGCGTTGCCGAGCAGCTTCGTCACAGTCTCGTTGCCGGCACCGGCGAGCAGCCCGGCGAAGCCGATGATCTCGGGATCCGTGAGGCGCGTCGGGCTGCCATTCTCGTCCGGGAGTTCGGCGGCGACGAGGCCGGAGACGAGATCGTCGCCCGGCCTGCGCCGCCGATCGGCGACCAGTTCGCGGAAGTATGCGCCCATCTGTACGTGCGCTTCGAGAGCGCGCTGTGGCAGCACGGGCGTGTCGGGATCGCGCTGGAGCGAGTCGTCGGTGAAGCCGCGCACGAGCGTGCGATCGGTGTCCGGCACGCCGAGCAGCGTGCTGATCACTTCCATCGGGAGCACCGCCGCGAACTCGCGCACGAAGTCGCAGCCGCCGCGCGAACGGATCGCTCCGAGCAAGCGCGTCGCCAAGGTGCGGATCGACGGCTCGAGCCGCGTGATCGCATGCGGCGTGAAGGCGCGACTCACGAGCTTGCGCAGTCGCGACTGCCGCGGCGGATCCATGAAGATCATCATCGGCGAGGCTTCGAGCAGGCGCGGATCGATGTCTTCGACCAGCGTGCCGTGCGCGGAGCTGTAGGTGGCGTGATCGAGCGATGCACGGGCGACGTCGCGGAAGCGCGAGAGCGCGTAGAAGCCGAGTCGCTCGTTGTGGTAGAGCGGCGCCTCGTCGCGCAGCCACCCATAGGTGGGATACGGGTCCTCGTGGAATGCGTAGGAGTACGGGTCGAGTTCCATCACTTTGGTGAGACCTCAGGTGATCGCATCGATGAGTTTCCAGCGCAGCGCGGTGGCGGCGTCGAGGTGCGCGCCGCTGAGTGCGAGCCACGCGGTGCGCTGCCGGCCGATGCGACGCGGCAGGCTCACGGTACCGCCCGCGCCCGGCACGAGTCCCATCGAGAGCTCGGGTAGCGAAAACCAGGCGTCTTCGCGCGCGACCACGCGCGCTGCGAACGCCGCGAGTTCGATGCCGGCGCCCACGCACGCGCCGTGGACGTGCACCTCGCTGCGGTCCCGCAGCGAGGCGAGCAGGCGCGCAGCGCTGCGCGTCGTGCGGATCGCGTGGGCACTCGCGGGATCGGGCGCGGCGCCGAACTCGTCGAGGTCGCCGCCGGCGCAGAACGCGGGGCCGGCGCCATCGAGGATCACGCGCGCGATCGTGTCGTCGCTCGCAGCGAGTTGCAGCGCTTCGACGAGCGCGTCGCGCAGCGCGACGGAGTAGGCATTGCGCTTCGCGGTGCGGTCGAGCGTCAGGTGGAGGACGGCTTCGTCGCGTCGCACGCGCAGTGGCGGGGCAAGGTCGGCGCGTCGCGCAGGCGGCACCGGCCGCGCCGCGAGCCACGCGCGGAACTCGGGACCCGCCTGCAGCGCCGCGTACGCGAGCGACTCGGCGACGAGGCCCGCTTCGACGCTGCGCGCGTCGCCGTGGCGCAGCAGTTGCGCGAGCACCGCGGACGCGAGTGGGTTCGCGCGCACGGCCGCGTCGAGGCAGCCGAGTTCTGCTTCGGATCCGACGACGACATCGAAATGTGCGGCGAAGCGGCGCGCCGCGGGCGCGTTGCGATCGCGCACCAGCGCCACCGTCGGCACGGCGAGCTGCGCGAGCGCGACCGGAATCGCGGCGTCGCCCGGGTCGCCGTCGAGCGCGACCGCGAGCAGCGCTTCGCCGGTGATCGCGGAGAACGCTTCGAGCGCGTTCGGATCCGCGAGGCGCGCGAGCGCATCGCGCAGCGAGACTGCGCACGTCGGCGCCGCCTCCATCGCCGTCACCGAGCCGGATCGCCGAGCAGCTCGGCCTTGACCTGCCGGCGCAACAGCTTTCCGGTTTCGGTGTACGGCAGTGCCTGGCAAAACTCGATGCGCTCCGGGGCGCGCGACGAGCGCAGCCGCGCGCGCACGAAGTCGCGCAGTTCGTCGGCACCCGCCGTCGCGCCGGGCCGGACGACGACCACTGCGGCGACGGCCTCACCCCATTGCTCGTCGGGCAACCCCACCACCGCGCAATCGGCAACGGCGTCGTGTTCGCGCAACGCGTCCTCGATCTCACCGGGCGAGAGATTCTCGCCGCCGCGCACGATCACGTCGTCGAGGCGACCGTCGAGGAATAGGTAGCCATCGGCGTCGATGAAACCGGCGTCGCGCGTGGGCAAGAAACCATCGCGGGCGAGCCGCGAGGTTTGCCCCAGGTACTCACCGGCCACTTGCTCGCCGCGCACGTGGATCTCGCCGCGCTCGCCGGCGGCAACCGACTTGCCATCCGCGTCGCGCACCTCGATCTCGATGCCCGGGAGCGGCCGGCCGACGGACGCGAGCCGGCGCCGCAGCGCGGGATCGCTGCCTTCGAAGGCAGCGCGATGATCGTCGGGACCGAGCAGCGCGATCGTCGAACTGGTCTCCGTGAGTCCGTAGGCGTTCGTGAACGCGACGTGCGACAGCTGCTGCATCGCGCGCTCGATGACCTTCAGCGGCATCTTGCCGCCGCCGTACGAGAGCGCTCGCAGCGCGGGCAGCGCGACCGGATGCAGCCTCAGCGCTTCGACGATGCGCGCCAGCATCGTCGGGACGACGAACGCGTGCGTCACGCGTTCTGCCGCGGCGAGCGCGATCCACGGGTCGGGATCGAAATGCGGAAGCTGCACGATGCGGCGCGCCGCGTAGACCGACGACAGCACCGCCGCCATGCCGGCGACGTGATAAGGAGGTACCGCAACGAGTGTAGCCTCCGCCGCATCCGCGCTGCCGAACTCGACGGTGGTGAGGATGTAGGAGACGAGGTGCCGATGGCGCAGCACGGCCGCCTTCGGCGCGCCGGTCGTCCCGCTCGTGAAGAGCAGGATCGCGATCGCTTCGCCGGCATCCGGCAGGTCGTCGACCGTCCCGTGCACGGCGTGCGCCGCGGCCGCGAGGAACGCCTCGCGTGTCACCGCAGCGATGCCCTCCCGATCGTGGAACTGCGCAACACGCGCCGCGGCGGTGACGAGCTGCGCCGGCGCGATGCGTGCGAGCAGCGCGCGGATCTCGGCATCGGCAAGTCGATACGACAGCGGCACGAACGGAACACCGGCGACGGCCGCCGCGAAGAGCGCGACCGGCACGGCCGGGCTGCTCTCGTCCAGCAGCGCCGCGTGGCGACACCCCGATGCGACGAGCGCGGCCGCCGCGCTGCGCACTGCCCGTTGCAATCCCTGGTAGTCGAGCGTTGCGCTGCCACAGCGGACGGCTTCGCGGTCGCCGAAGCCGTCCGCTGCCATCTCGAGCAGCATCGCGATGTTCATGCCGCGCCGCTCAGTCGGAAGAGGGCAGCGGCTTCGCGCCCTTGATGATCAGCGCGACGTGGCCGAGCGCGAGCGTTCCGGCGCCGGCCTTGGTGCAGAGCACTTCGAGGTCGCTCCCGGCGCTGACGTAGCGCTTGCCGATCTGCGTGCCGCTGGCGGCTTCGGGTGCGGGTGTCGCGCCGGGCGCCGTCTTGGCGGTGAGCTCGACGAGAGGCGCGCCGCCGCAGCGCACGTCCACGTCGGCGTCGGGCGCCATGATCACCATCACCTCGGTGGTACAGACGGCGCTGCGCAGTCGCGTTCCGGGCTTGATCCGCGGCATGCTTGTTCCTTCGTGGCGAGCGAATCGCCATTCTCACCCAGCGCGACCCCCGCGGACAAGGAGTGCGATGGATCCGATCGGATGCGAGTGGCCGCGCGAGGCTCCTGTGCGCGATGCGGCGACCGAGTGGGCGCGTTCCGGGGCGATGGTGCTCACCGGTCGTGCGGAGGGCCCGCCGGTCGCTGCGCCCGCCGCGGTGGCCGTCGCCGCGCGACGAGCCGCCGCTCGCTTCTGTGCACTCGCACAGAGAGCGGGAGCGACGCTCTCCCTCGACGGCCCCGCACTGCTTGGCGAGCGCGCCGCAATTGCCGGACTCGCGCGTCGCGGGCGCGTTGCGGTGGGCGGCGGTGCGCGAATCCTGCGCAGCGCGGATGGCTGGGTCGCGGTGAGTCTTGCTCGCCCCGATGACTTCGCGGCGATTCCGGCGTGGCTCGAAACGGCACAGCCGGAACCCGCCGCCGCGTGGGAACGTGTGACGGCCTGCGCTCTCCTGTCGTCGACGCGGACGCTGGTCGATCGCGCGCGCCTCGTTGGACTCGCCGTCGCCGACGCCGCTGCGCCGGCGCGCGGCGCGCGGCCGTGGTTGCAGATCGCGGCGCGCGGCGACACCGCAGAGCGGCGGCCGACCGACCGGCCGCTCGTCGTCGATCTGTCGTCGCTGTGGGCGGGTCCGCTCTGCGCGCAGTTGCTGCAAGAGACGGGTGCGCGCGTGCTCAAGGTCGAGAGCGCGACGCGGCCGGATGGCGCGCGCTTCGGTCCGGCCGCGTTCTTCGACTTGCTGAACGCGGGCAAACAGAGCGTCGCGCTCGACTTCGCCACGCACGCGGGACGCGCGGCGCTGGGGCGCCTGCTCGCAGCTGCCGACGTGGTGATCGAAAGCGCGCGCCCGCGCGCGCTGCGCCAGCTGGGAATCGACGCCGAGTCGCTCGTGGCGGCCCGGCCTGGGCGCACCTGGATTTCGCTCACCGGGTATGGGCGCACCGAGCCGGAAGCGGCGTGGATCGCGTTCGGCGACGATGCAGCCGCGGCAGCGGGACTCGCCGCCGTCGCGGGGCGCGGCGAGGACGGTCCGCTCTTCTGCGCCGACGCGATCGCCGATCCGCTCGCCGGATTGCACGCGGCGACCGCGGCGCTCGCGTCGTGGCAGGCGGGCGGCGGCGCGCTGCTCGGCGTGTCGCTGTGCGACGTCGCCGCGCATGCGCTCGCTTGCGCGCCGGAACCCGTCGCGGCGCGCGAACCGGCGCGGCCGCCGCGCGCCCGCGCACGGAAGGGGAGCGCGCGTCGGCTCGGCGCCGATACCGCTTCGGTGCTCGCCGAGTTCGGCTGATCCGACCGCGACGAGCGCGCATTTGCATTGCAACTGCAACGATCGGTAGCGTGCTGCGGCGAGCCGACGGGCACGCGCCCGCAGCGCGAGGGAGACAGCATGGCAGAGACCTTCGGCGAGTCCCGCAACCTGATCGGCGGTCGGCTGGCCCCGTCGAGCAACGCGACGACCTTCGCGAACGTGAACCCCGCCACCGAAGAGGTGCTCGGCGTCAGCGCCGACGGCACCAAGGACGACATGGAGGCGGCGATCCACGCGGCGCGCCGCGCGTTCGACGACGGTGTCTGGGCGAACGACCCGGCGCTGCGCGCGCGCTGTATCCGCCAGCTCCACGCAGCACTCGTCGCCGCGCGCGAAGAGCTGCGGCAGGTCGTCGTCGCCGAAGCCGGTTCGCCGGTGCTGCTCACCTACGGCGTGCAGTGCAACTCCTCGATCGACGACATGCTGTACTGGGCCGATCTCGCCGAGAGCTATGGCTACGAAGCACCGATGAGCGACATCACCTTCATGGGCCAGCCACAGCGCCGCATCGTCCGGCGCGAGCCGGTCGGCGTGGTCGGCGCGATCACGCCCTGGAACTTTCCGCTGTACCTGAATCTCGCGAAGCTCGGTCCTGCCCTTGCCGCGGGCTGCACGATCGTGCTGAAGCCGGCCCCCGACACGCCGTGGAGCGCCACCATCGTGGGTCGCCTCGTCGCCGAGCACACCGAGATTCCCGCCGGCGTCGTGAACGTCGTGGCGAGTTCCGATCACCAACTCGGCGAGATGCTCGCGGCCGACCCGCGCGTCGATCTCATCACCTTTACCGGCTCGACCGCGACGGGCCGGCGCGTGATGGAAGTGGCGTCGCGCAGCGTGAAGAAGGTGTTCCTCGAACTCGGCGGCAAATCGGCCAACGTGATCCTCGACGACGCCGATGCGAGCGCGTTCGGGGGCGGTGTCTTCACCTGCACCCACGGCGGGCAGGGCTGCGCGATCACCACGCGGATGCTGGTGCCGCGCGCGCGCTACGACGAAGCGCTTGCAATCCTGGAAGCCGCCTTTCGGGGCGCCAAGTACGGCGATCCCACCAATCCCGGCGTGCTGCAGGGCCCGCAGATTTCGAAGCGACAGCAGGAACGCGTACTCGGCTACATCGACAAGGGCAAGGCCGAAGGCGCGCGTTGCCTGGTCGGCGGCGGCAAGCCGGCGCATCTGCCGAAGGGTTTCTATGTGGAGCCGACGCTGTTCGCCGACGTCGACAATCGCATGGCGATCGCGCAGGAGGAGATCTTCGGTCCGGTGCTGTGCGTGATTCCGTACGACACCGACGACGACGCCGTGCGCATCGCGAACGACTCGATCTACGGGCTTTCGGGCGCCGTCGTCTCGAAGAGCGAGGAGCGCGCGCTCGCGGTCGCGCGGCGGATTCGCACCGGTACGCTCGGCATCAACGGCGGGATGTGGTTCCACGTAGATACGCCGTTCGGTGGCTACAAACAGTCCGGAATCGGGCGCGAAAACGGCGTGGCGGGATTCGAGGAATATCTCGAGACGAAGGTGATGGCGCTGCCGAAGCGCTGATGCGGCCCTCGCTTCAGAAGTAGCGGTTCCAGAACACGCCGGCTTCCAGCCACGACTCGCCGAACTCGCGCTCCCCGGTGATTCGCAGTTCGAGCGCGTCGTCGTGCGTGATCGCGATGCGCTGGTCGAGGCCGATCGTGAGGTCGGTGTATGGATCGCCGAGTGCGTAGCGAATCGCCGCCGCGTGGAGATGCGCGCGCCATCGATCGGTGGCGTCGCCGAAGAGCACGCCTGCGCTGGCGCCGCCGCCGAGCGCCCAGGCGGGCTGCAAATGCGACGACACGTCGCCGCGCAGCTCGAACAGGCCATACGCGAGACCGATGTCGCCGAGTGACTTCGTGAGTCCGACCCCGCCGCCGGTGCGCCAGAAATAGGCCTCGTCGAGTTCGCCATGGCGCGGCACGAGCTCGCTCTCGAGCGCGGTGTCGAAGTGCCACGAGATCGGGTGGAAGAGCGCGTCGCGCGGCGCGAGCGAGACGATGTCGATCAGCCGGAACTCGTGGACGCGGACCTGTTGCTGGTCCGGGTAGTAGCGGAGCGCGAGGTCGAAGAACTCGATCTGCGCGCCGCGCGTGAAGCCGCCCTCGGGATCGAGGACGTCGTGGAAGGCCGGACGCGCGCGCGCTTCGACGAATGCGTGTCCGTCGCGCACGCCGCCCCCGAGTCGCAGTCGAGCGGTCTCGTGACCGCGATCGGGTCTCACCTCGGGCACCGGCGGCGGCGGAACGGCTTCGCCCTGCACGGACACCGCGCTGCGTGCGAGCAGCAATGCACGCGAGCGCGGCCGCTCCTCCGCGACGCGCTCCGGCGTCGCGCGGTGGCGGAGCAGGTCGTAGGCGAGCGTCAGCACCGCCGCGCGGCGCGGCACCGGGAGTGCGACGACGTCACCATCGCCGGGCGCGCTCGCACCGCTCGCGAGTGCGCGCACCAGGCGAAGCTCGTCGGCGGACATCGCGCGCGCGTCGTGCGCGATCTGGGTCGCCGACGAGGCGCGCCAGGTCGGCTCGGCGGCGAGTCCCGCTTCGTCGAGCGCGGCGCGTACCGTATCGGCCGGGATCGCCCAGATGCGGAAACGCTTCTGCAGGTCGAGCGACGGCCGCGCGGCCTGCAGCAGACCGAGCAGCGCCCACGAGCAGTTCTCGTCGAAGAAGTAGTAGTCGAAGCGCACCTCGCGGAGTTCCCAGACGTGCAGCAGCAAGCGCTCGACTTCATCGCCCTGCAGATCGAGCGGGTACTCCCAGATGTCGCGGCTCTCCCAGTCGCCGTACTCCTTGACCTTCTGCGAGTACGGCCAGAACGAGAAGAAACCGCCGTAGGCGCCGCTGATTCCCTTCGCGGCGAAGATCGGTCCCGGATCGCCACCCGTATCGGCGGCGAAATTGACGGCCCACGCGAGCAGATCGCGGCGCTCCGTGTCGGCGCTGGGCGCCGCCGCGTCGATGCGCAGCAGCGTGTGGCCGAACATCGACGCCGGGTTGTTCATGTACGCCTCGGGAAAGATCAGCGACACGCCCGCCGCCCGACCGATCGTCGCGCGCCACGTCGCGAGTTCGCGACACGGCTCGTGCACGAGCTGCGCCGCAGCGAAGTCGAGTTCGCTCGCGAGCCATGCGTAGCGCGCCGGAAATGCGCATTGCGGATGCTGGCCGACCCGCGCGATCGCGTCCGCGGGTGCGAAGAACGCCGCCAGCGTCGCGTCGAGTTCGGCTTCGGGGTCGGTCCTGCCGCCCGGTGCGAAGAAGAAATCGGACTGGTCCGCGAGGCTCGTGACGCCGCCGCCGAAACGGTTCGGGCGGTAGTGGAGCAGCGCATGCCACGTCGGGGATCGCGCAAGGCCCTGCGCGCGCGCGCGGGCTTGCAGCGCATCGAGCGGCTCGCGGGGCGACGATGCTGCGAGGATCGCGCTCTCGTGCGGCGGCGTTGCGCAGCCGAGCGCGAGCGCGAAGATCGCAGCCACGCATCGCCCCGCGCATCGGCGCAGCTCAGCGCGTGTACGGCTCGTCGGGCTCGTAGAACTCTCCCTCCAGGTCGTCGAGCCGGGCCTGGAGGAAGGCGCGCGCATCCTGGATCGCCTGGTTGTAGACCGGTGCGCCGAGTTCCTTGACGAAGAAGTCGAGGATCCGCTCGGCCGCCAACTCGCCGAACTCCTGATCGAGTTCGTCGGCGAAGAACTTGCGCAGCGAACGCAGCATCCGCGCGCGGCGTTCCTCGGTGAGCTGGATGCGCATCCGCGCGGGGTTCGGCTTTGCCACGCGCAACCTCATGATCCTCGTTCGCCTGCGGCTCCGTGTGCGCGCCGGCTTCGTCCTCGCTCGCGCCTACAGCCCGAAGAGACGCTTCGCGTTGGCGCCCAGTATTTTGGCCTTGGCGTCGGCGCCGAGGTCGCCGCGCTCGCGAAGCGTCTTGGCGCTGTCGGGAAACTCGCTGTCCCAGTGCGGGTAGTCGCTCGCGTACAGGATGAAGTCGGCGCCCAGCGCATCGACCACGGCGGGCAGCACGGTTTCGCCCGCCTCGCACGAGACCCATACGTTGCCCGACGCGACGTAGGTGCGCGGGTCGCGCTGCCAGCCGCGTTCGATCCAGTCGCCGCGCTTCTCCCAGTGCTCGTGCAAACGGTCGAGGAAGTACGGCACCCACGTGACACCGGCTTCGAGGAACGCGACGCGCAAGCGCGGATGGCGGTCGAAGACACCGCCGGAGATCAGCGCGGTCATCGCGGTCATCTGGTCGAACGGGAACGAGACGCAGTGCACCTGGATGTAGTTGGTGAAACGATCGACGCCGATTTGCGGCAGGTGGACGCCCGGCGCGCCGTGCACGCCGAGCGGAAGATCCAGATCGGCGGCCGCCGCATAGAGCGGGTCGAAGTCCGGGTGGTCGAGGTTCTTCCAACGCAGCGCGGGCGGAATCACCGCGCAGACGAGCCCGGCATCCTTTGCTTCGCGCAGTACCTGCACCGAGGCGGCGATGTCCTGCACTGGCAACACGGCCGCTCCGAACAGGCGTCCGCTGCCCTGGCTGCAGAATCCCGCGAGAAAGCGGTTGTAGAGTCGCGCGAAACCGACGGCGAATTCGGGGTCCTGATAGCCCGGCACGCCGAGCGCGAGGCTCGGGAACAGCACCATCTGGTCGATGCCCTCGCGATCGGCATCGGCGACGACGCCGGCGGGCGAGTGCGGATCGTCGGCGTTCTCGCACAGGCCGTGCTGCGGCGGGCAACCGGCACCGGGACCCTCCGACTCGGGATAGATGCGCCCCTCGATCGTGAACACCGGCGTGCCCTCGGGCGTGCGAGCGAGCTTCACCTTGTCGGGCCACGTCGAGAGCGCCTCGGAGGCGAGCGCGATGCCTTCGATCACGTGGGCGTCGGCGTCGATCGTCAGCGACATCAGTCCCTCCGCGTGGCACGCCCACGGCGCCGCGACGGTATCACGGTCCGCTGTGCAGGCGTCACGCCGCCGACCCGCGACTCGACGGGGGCTCGCTGCCCGGCGCGAAGCAGATCGTCTTCGCTTCGAGATAGGCGCGCAGGCCCTCGGGACCGAGTTCGCGGCCGAGCCCCGAAGCCTTGAAGCCGCCGAACGGAGCCGCGAATGCCATCATGAAGAAGTTGACGTTGTAGGTGCCGGTGCGGACCTGGCGTGCGATGTCGAGACCGCGCTCCGGATCCGCCGTCCACACCGAACCCGAGAGGCCGTACGCGGAATCGTTCGCGATGCGCAGCGCATCGGCTTCGTCTTCGTAGGCGATCACGGACAGCACCGGCCCGAAGATCTCTTCCTGTGCAATCGCCATGCGGTTGTCGACGTCGGCAAACAGGGTCGGCTCGACGAACCAGCCGCGCTTCTGATCCTTCGGTCGACCTCCCCCGACGACGCAGCGTGCGCCTTCTGCCTTGCCTTTCGCGATGTAGCCGAGCACGCGTTCGCGTTGTCGTTCGGCGACCAGCGGACCGATCTCGGTGGTCATCTCGCTCGGGTCGCCGACGCGCAGCTTGCCGACCACCGCCGCGAGCGCTTCGACGCCCTCGGCGTAACGCGAGCGCGGCAGCAGCACGCGGGTTTGCGCGACGCAGGCCTGGCCGTTGTTCATCATGCCCGCGCCGACGACCTGCGGGATCACCGCGTCGAAGTTCGCGTCGTCGCAGACGATCGCGGCCGACTTGCCGCCGAGTTCGAGCGTCACGTGGCGCAGTCGCTCGCCGCACGCGGCGGCGATGCGACGGCCCGCCGCGGTGCTGCCGGTGAAGCCGACCTTGTCGATGCCCGGGTGCGTCACCAGATACGCGCCGACTTCGCGGCCAGCGGGCAGGATGCTGACGACGCCCTTCGGCACGCCCGCCTCATCGAGCGCGTCGGCGAGGAGGTATGCGTCGAGCGGGGTTTCGGGCGCGGGCTTCACGACGATCGTGCAGCCTGCCGCCAGCGCCGGCGCGAGCTTCAGCAGGATCGTGAAGAGCGGCACGTTCCACGGCACGATCGCCGCAGCGACACCGATCGGTTCCATCCGCACCAGCGCAGAACCGATGAACGAGGGCCGGCTCTCCTCGAACGCGAAGCTGCGCGCGAGTTTCGCGTAGTAGTCGAGCACCATGTTGGACGCGAAGACCTGGCCCGCGTGCGAGAAGCTCATCGGGCAGCCCATCTCGCTGCTGATCGTCGATGCGATTTCGGCCGCGCGCTTTTGTAGCGATGCGAGCAGCCGGTCGAGCACGTCGGCGCGCTCGTCCGGTGTCGTGCGCGGCCAAGGTCCGTCGTCGAATGCGTGGCGCGCTGCAGCAACGGCGCGATCGACGTCGGCGCGGCTTGCCTCCGGCACGCGGGCGATCACGTCTTCCGTGAACGGCGAGATCACCTCGAACACGGCGTCGCTCGCCGGCTTTTCGTGTTGCCCGCCGATGTACAACGTGTCGCGAACGATCACCGCGCACCTCCCATTGAATCGAATCCGTGCTCGGCTCGGCCCCGTCCGTGGCCGAGCGGGATGCTGCGCTCGGTCATCAAGCCGGGCAGCTGACGCCGGTTCCGCCCATTCCGCAGTAGCCGCCGGGATTCTTGTCCAGGTACTGCTGGTGATAGTCCTCGGCGTAGTAGAACTCGGGGAGCTGGCGAATTTCGGTCGTGATGGCGGGGTAGCCGGCGCGCTCGAGTTCCTTCTGGAAGGCTTCGGCCGACGCTTTCGCCGCTTGCAGTTGCGCGCTCGTCGTTGCGTAGATCGCCGAGCGGTACTGCGTGCCGGTGTCGTTTCCCTGGCGCATGCCCTGGGTGGGATCATGGTTCTCCCAGAAGATCCGCAGCAGCGCCGCGTAGTTCGTCTTCGCGGGATCGAAGACCACGCGCACGACTTCGGTGTGCCCCGTCATCCCGCTGCACACTTCGCGATAACTCGGGTTCGGCGTCGCGCCGCCCGCGTAGCCGACCGCCGTCGAGAATACGCCCGGCGCGGTCCAGAACTTGCGCTCGGCGCCCCAGAAACAGCCCATGGCAAAGACCGCATCCTCGAATCCGTCCGGCCACGGCGGGAGTAGCGGTGTGCCGAGCACGGTGTGCGCGTCGCGCACTTCGATTCGATCGGCGCGACCGGGCAGCGCCTCGTCGGGTTGCGGAAGACGAGGCTTGGTTCCAAAGATCGCCATGCGGGGGCCTCCTGTTTCTCGCAGCTTAGCTGGCACGCGGCGCGATTGAGCTAAGTTGACGCTTCGTCAGCTCGGGAGGACGCGGATGTCGATGAACGACCTGATCCTGGTGAGCGTGGACGATCACGTCGTCGAACCGCCGGACCTCTTCGAGCGGGCACTTCCGATCCAGTACCAGGCCCGCGCGCCACGCGTGATCCAGAACAAGAACGGCGACGACATCTGGACCTTCGAGGGTCGCATGCTGCCCAACATCGGCCTCAACGCGGTCGCCGGTCGCGTGCCCGCGGAATACGGCATGGAGCCGACGTCGTACCGGCAGATGCGCAAGGGCTGCTACGACGTCCACGCGCGCATCGACGACATGAACGTGAACGGTGTCCTCGGCTCGATGTGCTTCTCGTCGTTCCCGGGTCTGTGTGGTCGACTGTGGGCGCAGGCGCAGGACAAGGAACTCGCCGCGGCGGTGTCGCAGGCGTACAACGACTGGCACGTCGATGAATGGTGTGCCGCGTACCCGGGTCGGTTCATTCCGCTCGGCATGATCCCGATGTGGGATCCGAAGCTCGCGGCCGAGGAAGTGCGACGCCTCGCGCGCAAGGGCTGCCATGCGATCTCGCTGTCCGAGAATCCCGTCAGCCTGAAGGTGCCGAGCTATCACGACGACGGGTACTGGGACCCGATCTGGAAGGCGTGTGTCGACGAGTGCGTGGCGGTCTGCATCCACATCGGCACTGGCACCGGCATCCCGACACCGTCGATGGATACGCCGATCGACGCGTCGATCCTCGCGACACCGATGACGATCGCGACCTGCGCCGCGGATCTGCTGTTCTCGAAGGCGCTGCGGCGCTGGCCGACGCTGACCTTCGTGCTCTCCGAAGGCGGCACCGGCTGGGTGCCGTACTTTCTCGATCGCGCCGACTACGTCTACGAACACCACCACCAGTGGACCGGCCAGGACTTCGGCGACGTCAAGCCGAGCGACGTGTTCCGCCGCCAGATCGTCAGTTGCTTCTTCGAAGATCCGGTCGGCGTCGCACTGCGACACCGGATCGGCATCGACATGATCACCTGGGAATGCGACTACCCGCACTCCGACTCCACCTGGCCCGAAGCGCCCGAGCGCCTCTGGCCAGTGCTCCGCGATCTGCCGCAACTCGACGTCGACAAGATGACCCACACGAACGCGATGCGGATCTTCCGCTACGACCCGTTCGCGGCGATCCCGCGCGCGGAGTGCACCGTGGGAGCGCTGCGCGCGCAGGCGAAGCACGTCGACCTGACGCCGATCCGTGGCGTTGGCGGTCGGCCGCCGGGTATGGGCGCCGGTGAAGTGGTGCGGATGGCGCAGATCGCGAAGCAGCTGGCGGGGGCGATGGATGGGTGACGCTTGGCGCGGGGGGGGGGGGGGGGGGGGGGGGGGGGGGGGGGGGGGGGGGGGGGGGGGGGGGGGGGG